>NZ_SSMZ01000234.1 GCF_004799395.1 Phenylobacterium sp. | reverse complement strand
GTTCTCGACAACGAGAGCGTCCGCGTCCTGGAGTTCACCGGTCGGCCCGGCATGGGGGTCTGCGGCTCCGGCCTGCACAGCCATCCGGCGCACCTCACCGTCCTGCTCACCGCGGCGAAGGTGAAGGTCACCGAGGGCGGCAAGACCTTCATCGCCGAGAACAAGCCCGGCGACGTCTTCTGGTCCGATGCGGTGACGCACGAGACAGAAAACGTCGGCGGTTCGGCCGTCCGTTCGTTGATCATCGAGCTCAAGCAGCCCGCCCATGGCCGCTGAGCGCCCCCTGCGCCCGGGCGTGGCCGTCACGGCGGTGATCGCTGAGGACGAGCCGGTGCTGCGCGAGCAACTGCAGGCGCTTTTGGGCGCGCTCTGGCCGCGGCTGAGCGTAGCCGCCGCGGTCTCGAACGGTGTCGAGGCCCTGGCGATGTACGACCTCCACCGGCCGCAGGTCATGTTCCTGGACATCCAGATGCCCGGACTGAACGGCCTGCAGGTGGCCCAGCAGCTGGCGGACCGCTGCAAGGTGGTGTTCCTCACCGCCTATGACGCCTATGCGGTGGCGGCGTTCGAGCAGGGCGCAGTGGACTACGTGCTGAAGCCCTATGACACTGCGCGGCTGGGGGCAGCGCTGCGGCGAGTGCAGGAGCGCCTTGGAGCCGCCCCGCCGCCGATCGCTGATCTGTTGCGCGACCTGGCCGCTGCGCGACCCAAGCCCTACCTGACCTGGATCAAGGCCTCGCGCGGCGCCGACGTCGACCTGATCATGGTGGGCGACGTCTGCTACTTCAGGGCCGACACCAAATACACCAGCGTCTTCACCGAAGGGCGCGAGGCGCTGATCCGCACCTCGATCAAGGATCTGATCGCCGATCTTGACCCGGCGCGCTTCTGGCAGATCCACCGCTCGACGATCGTCAATGTGGAAGCGATCGCCTCAGTGTCGCGGACCATCGCCGGCGGCACGGTGCTGAAGCTGAAGGCGCGGCCCGAGCGGCTGACGGTGAGCGAGGCGCACCGCAAGCTCTTCAAGCACATGTAGCGCGCAATGTGCGGCGCCCGGCCATGGGGTTGGCCGGGCGCCGATCTCGACAATCCGAACGAGCCGTCAGGCGGCGGCGGGGAACCGTCGGCGTCGGGCGCGGAGGCCGGCTCCCGTAAAGCCTACCCCCAGGATCATCAAGGCCCAGGACGAGGGCTCGGGCACTGCCGTGATTGCGCCGAAGAGGCCATGGGTTTCGTCGGTGATGCCGGCGGCGAAGTAGAGCGCGTTGGCGGGGCCGGCGGCCGCGCCATTGCCGAACTCCAGGGCCCACAGGCCGTCGATCGCGATGGGATTGCCGCTGGAGTCGGTCAGCAGGCCCTGGAAGGCGCCGTCCTGCGAGAAGGCGTTGATGAAGCCGTCCGCGCCATGGGTGAAGTTGCCGATCAGGATGTCGTTGCTGAATTGGCCGAAATCGCTCGGCGCCAGCGCGATGCCCCAGGGCGAGTCCAGATCGGGGCCGGTGAACCGCTGGATCAGGTTGCCGCTGGAGTCGTACTCGTCGACATAACCTGAACCCAGGCCTTGATTGGCCGACGGGGGACCACCCACGGCGTAGGTAACGAAGATGTTCCCGCCGATATTCTGGGCGTTGAAGGCGGCGAGGCCGGCTTGCGGCGCATTCGGGTCGGTGAAGGCGTTGGCGCCCAGGCTGGTGAGGGCGAAGTTCTGGTTATAGACGTCGATGCCGCCGGTGATGTTGTTGGCGGCGTAGAGGTAGGACGAGCCGCCGACGCTGCCGATGGCGAGGCCGGTGTATGCGGCGATGTTGCCGCCTGTGCGGCCGGGCGCCACCTCCACGGCGTTGGAGCCCTGGGCGCCGTTCCAGGCGGAAATCGAGCCGTCCAGGTTCGAGAGGATGAAGCGGCTGGGGCCGCCGGTTGGCAGGACGAAGCCCGAACCACCGTTATAGACCTGACCGGTCGGCCCGGCCGGGCCGCCGCCGCCGTTCTGGGGCGTGTTGACCACCAATGAACTGGGCACGCCGGCGCCGTTGTAGAGGGTCGATGTCGCCGAGCCCGCGTTGGACACCCACCACTCGCCGGTGGGCGAGCGGTCCATACCCCACGGGTTGATCAGGTTCGGGTCGACGTGGGCGGCTGGCGCATAGCCGGCGGCGGCCAGAGCGGCCTGGTTGTCGGTCACGAGATTGGTTTGGGCGTAGCCGGAGGCGCCCGCGGGCGCGGCAAGCGCCGCGCCAAGGGCGAGTGCGGCGCCCGCGAGCAGGGCGGCGCGCCAGGAACGGGAATTTGCGAAATGGCTCATGATCAGGTCCTCCCCGCGGCGCCCCTGCGCCCCGGACGAGCGAAGACTAGGCCTTGGGAGAACGCCGTTGCGCAGCTGCGCGACGAGCGGGCCTTTGCGCCGACGAACCCGGCGATTTTGGCGGGGAAACGGCTCTACACGTCGAGGTCGGCAGTGGCGAACTCGGCGTTTTCCTGGATGAAGCGGAAGCGGCTCTCAGGCTTGCGGCCCATGAGGTTCTCCACCAGCTCCTCCACCAGTTCCTCGGCGCGGGGCAGGGTGACGCGGGCCAGCGTGCGCTTCGAAGGATCCATGGTGGTCTCCTTCAGTTGCGCGGGCATCATCTCGCCAAGGCCCTTGAAGCGGCTGATCTCCGGCTTCTTGCCCTTGAACTCGCCGGCCAGCAGTTCGTCGCGGTGGGCGTCGTCGCGGGCGTAGACGATCTTGGTCCCATGGCTCAGGCGGTAGAGCGGCGGCAGGGCCAGGTAGAGGCGGCCCGAGCGGATCATCTGGGGCATGGTCCGGTAGAAGAAGGTGATCAGGAGGCTGGCGATATGGGCGCCGTCGACGTCGGCGTCGGTCATGATCACCACGCGCTCGTAGCGCAGATCCTCTTCCTTGAACTTGGCGCCGCCCTGAACCCCAAGCGCCAGAAGAAGATCGCTCAACTCTTTGTTTTGGCCGAGTTTATCCAAAGTCGCCGACGCGACGTTCAGGATCTTGCCGCGCAGGGGCAGGATCGCCTGGGTCTTGCGGTCGCGGGCTTGTTTCGCCGAGCCGCCGGCTGAGTCGCCCTCGACCAGGAAGATCTCGCTGTCCTCGGTGCCCGAGTTGGAGCAGTCGGCGAGCTTGCCGGGCAGGCGCAGCTTGCGGGTGGCGCTGGCGCGGGCGACCTCCTTGTCCTTGCGGCGCTTCAACCGCTCCTCGGCGCGCTCGATGACGAACTCGAGCAGGGCGGAGGCCACCTTCGGCTGGGCGGTCAGCCAGTGGTCGAAGGGGTCGCGCAGCGCGGTCTCCACCAGGCGCTGGGCCTCGGCGGAGGACAGGCGTTCCTTGGTCTGGCCCTGGAACTCCGGGTCGCGGATGAACACGCTGACCAGGGCGCCGGCCTGGGCGATCACGTCGTCGGCGGTGAGGATGGTCCCGCGCTTCTCGCCGGTCAGTTCGGCATAGGCCTTCAGTCCGCGGGTCAGCGCCGCACGCAGGCCGGCCTCATGCGTGCCGCCCTCCGGTGTCGGCACGGTGTTGCAGTAGGACTGCAGGAAACCGTCGGCCTCGCCGAAACCGGCCGGCGTCCAGGCGATGGCCCATTCGACCTTGCCGGCCTCGCCCGTGCGTTCGTAGCGGCCGGTGAACGGTTCCGGCGTGACGGTCTCGATGTCCTTGATCCGCTCGGCGAGGAAGTCGGCCAGGCCGTTGGGGAAGCGGAAGGTCGCCTCGGCTGGCGTCTGGTCGTGGATCCGGCTGGGGTCGCAGGACCAGCGGATCTCGACGCCGCCGAACAGATAGGCCTTGGACCGCGCCATGCGGTAGAGCCGCGCCGGCTTGAACGCGACGCCCTCGCCGAAGATCACCGGGTCGGGCGTGAACGCGATGGCCGTGCCGTGCTTGCGGGTGGGCCCCAGCTTCTCGATGGTCCCCAGGGGTTTGCCGCGGGTGAAGGCCTGGCGCCACTCGAAGCCGTCCTTCCAGGCGGTGACCTCGACCCGTTCCGAGAGCGCGTTGACGACGCTGACGCCGACGCCGTGCAGGCCGCCGGAGGTCTCGTAGGCCTTGCCGGAGAACTTCCCGCCGGAGTGCAGGACGGTCATGATGACCTCCAGCGCCGACTTGCCGGGATGCTTGGGGTGCGGGTCGACGGGAATGCCGCGGCCGTCGTCGGTCACGGTCAACTGCCCGTCGGCGTCCAGACGCACCGAGATCACCTTGGCGTGGCCGGCGACGGCCTCGTCCATGGCGTTGTCCAGCACCTCGGCGAACAGGTGGTGGAGAGCCCGTTCGTCGGTGCCGCCGATGTACATGCCCGGCCGCTTGCGAACCGGTTCAAGGCCTTCCAGGACTTCGATGTCCTTGGCCGAATAGCCGCCGGCGGCCACCGATGCGGCGGGGGCCGGGCGTGGCTCATGGCTCTCGGCCAGCGGCGAAACGGGCGCGGGGTTCATCGCCGTATCGAACAGGTCGGGGACCGGCTGGGCGGAGGACTTGGAGGGAGGCGACATCTGGCGGCTAAGGTGGGACGATTCCTGGGGTGAGCCCGATATGAATCGCCGCGCTCGCGAACGCAATGCGGCGTGGTTGCAATCCCGCTCGACAGCCGCCGGTTGCCGCGCTCCAATCCAAAGAAAAGGGTGGAAGGGCATGTCGAGCTGGAAGGACCCGGAGATCGCGGGCGTGCGAGCGCTGCTGGCCTCGCGCCAGCCGGCGCCGGGCGAACCCCTGCCGAGCCGGGCGGAACGGCGGGCCGCCGCGGACGCCTTTGGCGAGATGGGCTCCCTGCCGCCGGGCTGTTTCCACGAACCGATGGCGATCGGCGGGGTTAAGGCCGAGCGCATCGTCCCCACCGGCGCCGTGGAAGGCCGACGGATCCTCTATCTGCACGGCGGGGCCTACGTGGGCGGCAGCCCGCGCAGCCACCGGCCCCTGGTCGCGCGGCTGGCCGACGCGGCGCGCTCGGCAGCGGTGTCGCTGGAGTACCGCCTGGCGCCCGAACACCCATTCCCCGCTGCGGTGGACGACGCGGTGGAGGCCTATCGCCACCTGATGGCTGAGGGGGTGTGGCCGGAGCGCACGATCATCGCCGGCGACAGCGCCGGCGGCGGCCTGGCGCTCGCCACGGCGCTGAAGCTGAAGGACGAGGGCCTGCCGCAGCCGGCGGGCCTGTTCGTGATCAGCCCCTGGGCGGACCTCACCCAATCCCACGCCACCCATGAGACCAAGGCCGGCGACGACCCGATGATCGCCCGCGACCGGTTGGACGAGGCCGCGGCGGAGTATCTGGGCGGGACGGACGCCAAGACCCCGCTGGCCTCGCCGGTGTTCGGCGACCTGGCCGGCGTCGCCCCGATGCTGATCCAGGTCGGCTCCGAGGAGGCCCTGCTGGGCGACAGCCTACTGCTGGCTGAACGCGCCGGCCACGCCCGCGTCGAGGTGCGCCTGGAGGTCTGGCCGGAGATGATCCACGTCTGGCACGCCTTCGGCGGCCAACTCGGCGCTGCGCGCCGCGCGATCGCCGCGGCCGGGGCCTGGATGGATGGGAAACTGGTCTGAGAAAGCGAAGAAACAATCGCTCGACAAACCTTCGACCTGGCTCGCCAATGGGTTGAGTCGAGTGACGTGTATCGGGGGGTGACTATGCTCACGAAGGGGTTTGTGACGGGTGCGGCGTTGGCAGGCGTCGTGTTCGCGGCGGCCTCGGCTGCTCAGGCCGAGTGCAAGTTCCAGAAGATCGCCGAGGTGCCGGTGACGATGGAAGGGTTGCGCCCGTTCGTCTCTGTGAAGATCAACGGCCATGACACAAAAATGGTCCTCGATAGCGGCGCCTTTTTCAGCAACGTCAGCGACGAGGCTGCTCAGCAGTTCAACATGCACTCGACGCCGGCGCCGTTCGGCATGGAGGTCCGCGGCGTCGGTGGCGGGTCAGAGAGCGCCAGGGCGGTGAAGGCGGACGATTTTCTGTTCGCCAACGCCATGTTCCATAACATCGAGTTCCTTGCCGGCGGCCGGGTGGGCGCGCCGGGTGTGTCGGGCCTGATGGGCGAGAACATCCTGGGGCCGTTCGACGTCGAGTACGACCTCGCCAACGGCATCATCCGCTTCTTCCGTGGCGAGGGCTGCGGCGATGCCAACCTAGCCTACTGGTCGCAGGGCAAGGCGATGTCGCGGACTCGCATCGACCAACCGGGGCGATTCATCCAGCAGATCAACACCACCGCGACTGTCGATGGCCATTTTGTCCGTGTGACCCTCGACACGGGCGCCCCGGTCTCGATGCTGAGCCGTCCCGCCGCGGCGCGGGTCGGCATTCAGGTCACCACGGAAGGGGTGTCAGCCGCCGGCACTACACACGGGATCGCGGGCCGGAGCATCGAGGTCTTCCTGGCGCCCTTCGCCAGCTTCAAGATTGGCGACGAGGAGATCAAGAACACGAAGCTGCGGGTCACCGATCTGCGGATGGGCGACAGCGACATGCTGTTGGGCATGGATTTCTTCCTGTCGCACCGCGTCCTGGTCTCCAACTCGCAGAAGAGACTCTATTTCACCTACAATGGTGGTCCGGTGTTCCGTCTGGACGACACCAGCGGCGCGCAGCTCGCGAAGGCCGATGCGGCGGCGGCGGCCTCGGTGGCGGCGAATGCGCCGCCGGCCGACGCCGCCGGCGCCGAGGCGCCCAAAACCGCCCCCGACTTCGCACGCCGCGCCTCGGCCTTCGCCGCGCGGCGTGAGTATGAGCGGGCGGTGGCCGACTATAGCCAGGCAATCACGCTGGAGCCGGACAACGGCCCCTACTATCGGGCGCGCGCCATGGCGCGGCTGGGTGCGCGCCAGCCCGTCTTGGCGATGGCTGACCTGGATGAGGCGCTGAAACGCCAGCCGAACGACCCGGAGGCCTTGATGCGTCGTGGCGAACTCTACCTCCAGGCGCGCGACGCGCAGCGGGGTAAGGCCGACTTCGAGCAGGCGATCAAGCTGGCGCCGGAAAACGCCGACCTGCCGGCGCAGGCGGGTTTCGCCTATTCGCGGGCCGGGCTCTTCCAACCCGCGATCGAACAGCTCGACGCATGGGTGGCGACCCATCCCAAAAGCGATGACCTGCCGACGGTCCTGGCCGCGCGCTGTTACACCCGGGGCGCGTGGGGCAAGGAGTTGGACGTCGCGCTCGCGGATTGCGATGTGGCGATTCGCAAGGACAAGACGTCTGGGGTGATGCAATCGCGTGGCCTGGTGCTGCTGCGTCAGGGGCGGCTGGACGAGGCAATCGCGCAGTACAGCGCCGCGCTCAAGGCGCAGCCGCGCCTTGCGATGGCCCTCTACGGCCGCGGCGTTGCCGAACTGAAGAAGGGCGACAAGGCGGCGGGAGACGCCGACATCGCCGCGGCCGTGGCCATCGCGCCCGCCCTGCCGGCGGAGTTCAAGCGCTTCGGCATGGCCCCCGAAGCAGACGCAAAGGCTGCCGGGGCCTAACCGGGCCCTTAGGAGCTCTCGCCCACCGGCCTAAACCCCGTAGATGGACGGGAAGCTGGGCGGGTGATGGTCTCTTCCTTGCGGCCAGTTTCCCGTTAGGGTTGCGGATGCTTCACCGACTCGCCGCACCGGCGCTGGGCGTCCTTCTCCTCTTGATCGCGGGAGCGGTGGCGCAGGCCGCGGAGGCTTGCAAGTTCGTCAAGCTCGTTGACTTGCCTGTGACCATGGAGGGGCTGCGGCCGCTCATCTCCACGAAGATCAATGGGAAGGATGCGCTGTTCCTCGTCGACAGTGGGGCATTCTATTCGATGCTGGCCGCGGACGCGCCGCCGAAGTTCGGGCTCAAGACGACCGCGGCGCCGTTCGGCTTCTACATAAAGGGGGTAGGCGGCGATCAAGGCGCGCGCGTCAGCCGAGTTGAGGAGTTCACCTACGCCGGCGTCCCGATCAAGGGCATCGAGTTCCTGGTTTCGGGCGAAGGCTATGGCCCTGGAGCGGCGGGCCTGATCGGCCAGAACATCCTGGGCGCCACGGACATGGAATTCGACCTAGCCAACGGCGTGATCCGGCTATTCCGCGGTAAGGATTGCGAACACGCCAACTTGGCCTACTGGGCGGCGGGGATGGCGCTATCCAGCCTGGCCATCGAAGACCAGACGCCGACGAAGCCGCACATCATCGCGTCGGCCAAGCTCAACGGGCACGACATTCGCGTCGTATTCGATAGCGGTGCATCGACCTCCCTGCTTAGCCGCGCCGCAGCAGCGCGCGCCGGTGTAACCGCATCGTCTGATGGCGTTGTCTCCGCAGGCATTGGCGGCGGGATCGGCAGCCGGAAGATCGAGACCTCGATTGGCCTCTTCCAAGAGTTCGCCCTTGGGGACGAGAGTATCAAGAACGCCCGAATAAGGATCTCGGATCGCGAACTGCCGGGCGCAGACATGCTTCTCGGCGACGACTTCCTCCTTTCTCACAGGGTCATGGTCGCGAGGAGCCAGCGGAAGGTCTATTTCACTTACAGCGGCGGCCCAGTTTTCCGGCTGGGCCAGCCGTCCGGGAGCCGTGTTGCGGACGCGGGTCCCGCAGCGTCCGGCTCATCAGCCGCAGGGGCCGCGGCACAGCAGGAAGGGCCTAAGACCGCCGACGAGTTTAGCCGGCGAGGCGCCGCGTCCGCGGCGCGGCGCGAATATCCGGCGGCCATCGCCGACTTCGGCCACGCAATCGAATTGGAACCGAACGAAAGCCGCCACTACTACGACCGTGCGATGGCGCGACTGAACAATCTCGAGCCTGTGCTGGCGATGTCCGATCTGTCCCAGACGCTGAAGTTGAAACCTGACGACCTACGGGCGTTGTCCATACGCGGCGAACTCTACCTTTCGTCAAAGGACACCACTGCGGCTGAGGCGGACTTCGACGCGGCCCTCAAGCTCGCGCCGCAGGACAAGCAAATGCCCTTGCGGTTCGCGGCCACCTATGTGCGCGCCCGACTATATGAGCAGGCCGTGCAGAAGCTCGATACTTGGATCGCGGCCCATCCGAACGACGACCTCGATCCCGCAGCGCTCGAAGGGCGCTGCCGCGCACGGGCGCTGTGGGGCAAGCAACTCGATGCCGCGCTGGCGGATTGCGATGCGGCCATGAAGCACAACCAAAAACTGTCGGTCACGTCTGAGACCCGCGCGCTCGTTCTATTTCGGTTGGGCCGGTACGACGAAGCCATCAAGGAATACGACGCCACGCTGCGTTTGCAGCCGAAGAGCCCGTGGGGATTGTATGGCCGCGGACTGGCCAAGCTGAAGAAGGGCCAAGCCACTGAAGGTCAGGCCGATATCGCCGCAGCCACGGCCGTTCAGCCGGCGATTGAGCGCGAGATGAAGAGCTATGGTCTGGCGCCGGGCGACGTCGCGGGCGGGCGGCCGGTGGCCGCCACGCCCTAGGTCAGCTACTTCTTCGCCGTATAGATCGCGCTCAGCAGGTCCGGCGTTCCCTCGATCCGTTCCAGGCGCGGATAGCGAAGGCCGCCGTGGTAATCCACCTCCACGGTCTTGTAGTGGTCGCCGCTCTTGATCAGCAGGTTGAGCGGCCCGCCGCCTTTCTTGGCCTCGGTGATGGCTTCCTTCAGCCGGTCGGCGTCATAGGCGATGCCGTTCACGGCCAAGAGCTTGCCGCCGATGGTCAGGCCCGCCTTGAAGGCCGGGCCGTCCCATTGCACCTGGGTGATGTCGGCGTCGCGGCCGAGCACGAGGCCCAGCGAATAGGTCAGGTCGGTGGAGTGGCGGCGCGCTTCGGCGGACTTGAAATAGTCGGTGGGGGTTTCGGTGTAGACCAGCTTCCAGCCGCCGCGGGCCAGGCCGTCGAGGGGCGGCTTGGGCGCCACCTGGTTGATCCGCTCGTTGAGGAACTTGGCCCAGTCGTAGGGCTCGACCTTGTTGAGCGCGGCGACCACGTCGTCGAAGGTGTAGACCACCTCCGACCAGTTGCCGTTGTCGATGCCGAAAAAGGCCTTGGCGAAGTCGTCGAGCGACTTCTTGCCGCCGGACTTCTCGCGGATCAGCGTGTCGGCGTCGAGCCAGACCAGCTGGCCCTCCGAATAGTAGTCCTCGCTGCGCTGGAAGGAGGTCCAGGGCTGCGGGCGGCGGGAGGCCACGATCGGGTCGTTGGTGGTGTCCTCGACGCTGCGCCAGTCGCGGCCGACGCGGTTGGCGTAGGTCGCCGCGGTAGCGGCCAGCGCGTCCAGCGCCTCCTGCTTGGTGAGCAGGCCCGAGCGGCCGGAGAGCACGAAGCCCCAGTACTGCGTCTGGCCCTCATAGACCCAGAGCAGCGAGCCGCGCATCGGCACGTTGAAGTTCGGCGTCCACAGATCCGCCGGCCGGCGGAACTTGCCGTTCCAGGAGTGGGTGTACTCGTGCGCCAAGAGGTCGCGTGAGGCCGGGCTCTTGTTCCAGCCGGTGAAGTAGTCGGGGATGGTGCCGTCCTCGCTGGAGCGGTGGTGCTCCAGGCCGCTGCCGCCCATCCGGTCGGAAAGCGAGAACAGGAAGTCGTAGTGGTTGTAGTGCTGCGAGCCGTAGAGCTTGTACGCCTGCTGCACGAGCGCCTTGTGCTTGTCGATCTGGTCCGGAGTGGCCTCCAGCAGTTCCGGCCGGTCTGCGATGACGTCCAGGTGCACCGGCACGGCGGCGCCGGGATCCAGGTCGATCCGGCGCGCGTAGCGGCCGGCGATCATCGGGGAGTCCGCCAGCACGTCGAAGTCCACGGCCTTGTAGTGGGTGACGCCGCCTTCGGTCCCGCTGGTCTCCAGGGCCGAGAACGGCGTCCAGCCCTCGGGGAAACGCACGCTGGGCTCGATCTGGATGCGGCGGTTGAAGTGGCCGGCCGGATACATGGCCAGATCGATCCACTGCAGGCTCAGCATCTCCGGCGTCATGACGATGCGGCCTTCGTCGCCGGCCACGGCGGAGAGGAAGTCGAAGTCGATGTCGACGCTGGCGGCGCCGGGCGGCACGTCGATGTGGAAGGCGAAGACGTCCACCGGATCGCGCATCCACGGAACACTCTTGCCGCCCGCGTGGAATTCGATGTCGCCGATGTTCTTGAGCGGTCCGCTGGCCGAGTGATTGCCGGGAAGCCACTGCGGATAGAGGATGGTCATAGGCCCGGACTTGGAGACCGGGATGGTCTCATGGACGCGGAAGATGTGGTGGTCGAGGTCGGTGGCGTCCACCTGCACCTTCAAGAGCCCCGGATAGGGCGTATCCTGCGGCGCCTCAGTCTTCGGCGGCATCGGATAGGGCTGTGGGCCCGGGCTCTGTGCGAGGGCAGGGACGGTCGCGGCGAGCACGAGGGCGGTGGCGCAGGCGAACAGGGCTGACTTCAACGGCGGCGACCTTACGGAAGGGAAGGATTTCTCGATCTAGGGCCGCTTTGTGGCAAAGCTCAACC
>NZ_SSMZ01000233.1 GCF_004799395.1 Phenylobacterium sp. | reverse complement strand
CCGTCTTCGCCAGCGTAAAGGTGATCGCCGCCGTCAGCGTCGTCTTGCCATGGTCAACGTGACCAATCGTGCCGATGTTGCAGTGCGGCTTGTTGCGTTCGAATTTTTCCTTGGCCATGGGATCCTACGGGCGTTGTTTCAGGTGGAACGTGGAGCGGGTGGCGGGAATCGAACCCGCGTATTCAGCTTGGAAGGCTGCTGCACTACCATTGTGCTACACCCGCAGTGAAATCTCGGCGGGACGCCGGCTACTCCTCAATCGCTCCGAGGCGTGGTGGGGGAAGTAGGACTCGAACCTACGAAGGCGTACGCCAGGGGATTTACAGTCCCCCCCCTTTGCCACTCGGGACATTCCCCCAGCGCGCTCGGAGCCATGGTCGGAACAACGAACAAAAGGCTTCCGCCAAGGGATGCGCGGGGCCTAAGAGCGGCCCAACGCATGGTCCCAAAGGCGGTAACCCGTCCGGGGCCCCAATTTGGAGCGCGTCTTATAGTGGCCCATCAACCCGAACGCAACGACGCCCGGAGAGGCCGCAACAAGCGGCCGCAGGGACACTTTTCGAGGCGGCCGGAAGCGGTGGCCGACGACTGGATCTGGGGCTGGCACGCGGTGGAGGCCGCCTTGTCGAACCCTTTGCGCGGTCCGGCTGAACTGATCCTGGCGACCCCGGAGCGGATCAAGCAGATCGAGGCGAGATTCGGCCGCCTGCCGACCGTCCAACAGGCCGACAACCAGCAGATCGCCCAGCGCCTGCCGCAGGGTTCGGTCCACCAAGGGGTGGCGGTTCGCGGCGCGACGTTGGAAGATGCAGACCTTTCCGATTTCGAGGCCCGGCCCGGCGCGATCCTTTTGATGCTCGACCAGGTCACCGATCCGCAGAACGTCGGCGCCATGCTGCGCTCGGCCGCAGCTTTCGGCGCCGTCGGCATGGTGCTGCAGGACCGCAATGCGCCGCGCTTCACCGGCGCTCTGGCCAAGGCCGCAGCGGGCGCCGTCGACAAGGTGCGCGTGGCCCGGGTGGTCAACCTCTCCCGGGCGCTGGACGAACTGACCACGGCCGGCTGGCGGGCCGTAGGCCTCGCGGGCGAGGCCGAGCGGGCGCTCGGCGAGATTCTGGACGGGTCGCCGACCGTGCTGGTCATGGGCTCGGAGGGCGAAGGCCTGCGCCGGCTGGTGGCCGACCATTGCGATGAGTTGGCCCGCATCCCCATGCCGGGCGGCTTCGAGAGCCTGAATGTCTCGGCGGCCTGCGCTGTGGCGCTCTATGAGGCCTCGCGCCCGCGTTGAGCCTGCCGTTCGAATTTTCATTCAACGCCGGCGCGCTCACCGCCTTCCTCCAGGTGGTGCTGATCGACCTGGCGCTGGCCGGGGACAACGCCGTGGCGGTGGGAATCGCCGCCGCCGGCCTGCCGAAACGTCAGCGGCGCAGGGCGATCATCCTGGGCCTGGGCGGCGCGGTGGTGATGCTGATCAGCTTTGCGCTGATCACCACGCGGCTGCTGCAGATGGTTGGCCTGCTGCTGGCGGGAGGATTCCTGCTGCTCTGGGTCTGCTGGCGGATGTGGCGCGACCTGCGCCGCCAGGGGCGCGAGCAGGAGGCCGAGGGCGAAGACGCGCTTGGCGACGCCACCGGCGAAGCGATCGGGGCCACGCCCAAGGCCAAGCCGCGGCCCAAGTCGCTCCGCCGCGCCCTGCTGCAGATCCTGCTGGCGGACCTGGCGATGTCGCTGGACAACGTGCTGGCGGTCGCAGGCGCTGCGCAGCAGCACCCGGTGGTGCTGGCCATGGGCCTGCTGCTCTCGATCACCCTCACCGGCATCGCGGCCAGCTGGATCGCCAAGCTCCTGCACCGAGCGCGATGGATCGGCTACCTGGGCCTGGCCATGGTGATCTACGTCGCCCTGCATATGATCTGGGAGGGCACGCGGCGCGTGGCGATCGATACCGGCCACACCGGGGCCTACAACGCCGCCATGCCGGGCGGCGCGCTGGACATCAAGCCAAGCGAACTGAAGAAACACTAAGCCCCGTCAGTGCTGGCCTTCGCCGGCCCGCCCGGTTGTCGGCTAAGCGGCCTCCGGCCCGCCGAAGCGTTCGCGCCATTCGGCCACCTGGGTGTCCTCGACCTTTCGGAACAAGACTTCCGGCGCCTTCACCGGGCGACCCGGCGGCAGGGCCGTGAGCAAACCCTCGCCCGTCAGGTCCGGCCAGTGGCCCGGAAAGCCCTCGCCAACCGACAACGCGATCGTCTCAGCGCTGAACGGAATGAAGGGCTCCGAGACCCGCGCGAAAAGGGCCACCAGGTTCAGGCCGGTGCGCACCGCCACGGCGGCGCGTTCGGGGTCGGTCTTGAGCGCCGTCCAGGGCGCGGCCTCGGTCAGGTAGCCGTTGCCTAGCACCCAGAGCTGGCGCAGCGCCGTGGACGCCTTGCGGAACTCGCGGTTCTCCAGGTGGTCGGTGAGCTCGCGCAGCTTGGCGAGCACATCGGCGTGCAGCTTCGTCTCCAGCGGGCCATCGGCGCCACCGGCCGGAACGGCGCCCTCAAAACGGCTCTCGGTGAACTTGAGGATGCGGTTGACGAAGTTGCCCAGCACGTCGGCCAGGTCAGCGTTCACCTGGGCCTGGAACTGCTCCCAGCCGAAGGTGGCGTCGGAGGTCTCCGGCGTGTTGGCCGTGATCCACCAGCGCCAGTAGTCGGCGGGCAGCAGCTCCAGCGCATGGTCCATGAAGACGCCGCGCTTCTGCGAGGTGGAGAACTTGCCCCCGTAGTAATCGAGCCAGTTGAAGCCCTTGAGCTGGTCGACCAGCTTCCAGGGCGCGTTCTCGACCGGCGTGAAGGTCCCGTCGGGGTTCAGCCGCTCGTTGACCCCGAACAGGGTGCAGGGAAAGCCCACCGTGTGGAAGGGCACGTTGTCCTTGCCCATGAACTCCACATAGGTGACGTCCGCCGCCGCCGGCTCGCGCCACCAGCGCTCCCACTCCGCGTCCTCGGCCGCACCCCGACCCGCCTCGGCGGCGCGGGCGTCGGCCCATTCCCAGGTGGCGGCGATGTATTCGATGGGGGCGTCGAACCAGACGTAGAACACCTTGCCTGCCAGGCCCTCGATGTCGGGCGTCACGCCGTCGGGGTTCGGGCCCCATTCGAAGGCGTTGACCGGAACGCCCCATTCCAGGTCGCGGGTGATGCCCCGGTCCTGCAGCCCCTCATCCAGCCACTTGAGCGCGATGGAGGTGACCAGCAGCGGCCAGCGGTCGCGCTTGGCCTCGATCCAGGCGCGCAGCTTCCCGGCGAACAGGCTCTGGCGCAGGAACAGATGCTTCGACCCGCGGATCTCGATGTCCGTCGAGCCGGAGACCGCCGAGCGCGGATGCAGCAGGTCGGCCGGGTCCAGCACACGGGTGCAGTTCTCGCACTGGTCGCCGCGGGCGCTCTCGTAGCCGCAATGCGGACAGGTGCCGATCACGTAGCGGTCCGGCAGGAAGCGCTTGTCGGCGTTGGAATAGACCTGCTGGGTCACCCGCTCCTCGATGAAGCCGGCCTCCCAGAGTTCCTGGGCGAAGCGCTGGGTCAGCCGGTGGTTCTGTGGCGAGGACGAGCGGCCGAAGTGATCCCACGAGAGGCCGAACCGGCGGCCGAGGTCGTGCTGGATCTGATGCTGCTCGGCGCAGAAGCTCGCCGGGTCCTGGCCCTTTTCCGCCGCCGCGAGTTCGGTGGGCGTGCCGTGCTCGTCGGTGGCGCAGATGTAGAGCGTCTCGCGGCCGCGGCTGCGCTGGAAGCGGGCGTAGACGTCGGCCGGAAGCATGGAGCCCGCCAGCGTCCCCAGATGCTTGATCCCATTGATGTAGGGCAGCGCGGACGTGATCAGGATGCGGGACATGACGGCTCTCGAAATGAGGAGAAGGCGCGGCTTATAGGCTGCGCATTCCGGTTCGCCAAAGCCCGCGCGACGAAATCAGTGAAACGGCCCCTTGAAGACGAAGAAGGCGCCGAGCGCGATGAATGCGAACCCCAGGGCGTGGTTGAGGGTGACGGGCTCCTTCAGCCAGGTGACCGAGAACACCGCGAAGACGCAGAGGGTGATGACCTCCTGCATCGCTTTCAGCTCGGCCGGATCGTAGGTCGCGCGGCCGATGCGATTTGCCGGCACCGCCAGGCAATACTCGAAGAACGCGATGCCCCAACTGATCAGCACGATCAGCCACATGGCCCGGTGCTCGACCTTCAGCTGGCCATACCACGCGAAGGTCATGAAGACGTTTGACGCGACCAGCAACAGGATCGGCGCGATCGCGGTCCACAAGGGCGTCATGGGGGCTCCGGAAGCTTTGGCGTTGAGGCGATGATCGCGCGCCCTTAAACCTCGCGCCAGCGAAGGAGAGCACCCGTTGCGGAAATGGATAAGGTTCGCCGCGGTTGCCCTGGCGCTGGGCCTGGCCCTGGGCCTAAACGCCTGCGGCCCTTCGTCGAAGAGCGGCGGGACGCTCAATATCTACAACTGGTCGGACTACATCGACCCGGCGCTCCTGAAAGAGTTCACCGCCGAGACCGGTATCAAGGTCCGTTACGACACCTTCGATTCCAATGAGGTCCTGGAGACCAAGGTGCTGCAAGGCGGCACGGGCTACGACCTTGTCGTCCCCTCCAACCACAACATCCCCCGCTACATCGCCGCCCAGGCGATCCAGCCGCTGGACAAGACCAGGTTGAAGGGGCTGGAGAACCTCGACCCGGCGGTGATGTCGCGCATGGCCGCCTTCGATCCCGGCGCGAAGTACGCCCTGCCCTACATGCAGGGCACGATCGGCATCGCCTACAACACCGACGCGGTGGCCAAGCGCCTGGGCGGCGCGCCGGTGGAAAGCTGGTCGGTGGTGTTCGACCCCAAGGTGCTGGCCAAGCTTCAGGACTGCGGGGTCTATTTCCTCGACGCCTCGGAGGACATGTACGCCGTCGCGCTGAACTACCTGGGCAAGGATCCCAACTCGAAGGATCCGAAGGACTATGCGGCGGCCACGGACATGCTCCTGAAGGTCCGGCCCTACGTGAGGAAGTTCCACTCCTCGGCCTACATCGATGCGCTCGCCAACGGCGATATCTGCGTGGCCGTCGGCTATTCCGGCGATGTGCTGCAGGCTAAAAGCCGCGCCCTGGAGGCCAAGAACGGCGTCAAGCTGGCCTATGTCCTGCCCAAGGAGGGCAGCCAGGTCTGGTTCGACCTTTTCACCCTGCCCGTCGATGCGCCGAACCCGGCAGCGGCCTATCGCTTCCTGAATTTCATGCTGCGGCCCGACGTGATCGCCCAGGCTTCGAACTACACGAAATACGCCAACGCCAACGCCGCGGCGACCAAGCTGGTCGACCCCGCAATCCGGGCCGATCCGGCCGCCTATCCGCCGCCGGCCCTGGCCGGGCGGCTATTCGTCACCACCACCAAGGACCAGGCGCTGTTGCGCGAGGTGAACCGTCAATGGACCAAGGTGCTGACCGGCCAATGACCGTAACGCCGCTGGTCAGCTTCGAGGGCGTCGCCAAGCGGTTCGGCGAGATCGCGGCCGTGGACGGCGTCAGCCTCGACATCGCCGAGGGCGAGTTCTTCGCCCTTCTCGGCCCCTCCGGCTGCGGCAAGACCACGCTGATGCGGATGCTGGCGGGGTTCGAGGCGCCCGACGCCGGACGCATCCGGCTAAGCGGTCAGGATATCGCAGGCCTGCCGCCGCATCGGCGACCGTCGAGCATGATGTTCCAGACCTATGCGCTGTTCCCGCACCTCAACGTCGAGCAGAACGTGGGCTTCGGACTGAAGCAGCAGGGCTGGGACAAGGCGCGCGCCGCCGCCCGGGTCGAGGAGATGCTGCGCCTGGTGCGGCTGGAGGGCCTGAACCGGCGCAAGCCCAGCCAGCTTTCCGGCGGCCAGAAGCAGCGGGTGGCGTTGGCCCGCGCTCTGGCGGTGCAACCGAGGATCCTGTTGCTTGACGAACCGCTGGCCGCGCTCGACCGCCGGCTGCGCGAGGAGACCCAGCTGGAGCTGAAGGCCATCCAGCGCCAGCTCGGCATGACCTTCATGATCGTCACCCACGACCAGGACGAGGCCATGGTGGTCGCCGACCGGATCGCGGTGATGCGCGAGGGGCAGATCGCCCAGATCGGCGCGCCACGCGAGGTCTATGAGCGGCCGGCCAGCCGCTATGTGGCCGAGTTCCTCGGCGAAGCTAACCTGTTCCCTGACGGCGCGGGCTTCCGCCTGGTAAGGCCCGAACGGATGACCATTTCGCCGACGGCGGCGCCCGACGCCCTGGCCGGCGAGGTGACCGAGATCGCCTATCTCGGCGATCGCACCCGCTACGTGGTGCGCCGCGCCCAAGGCCGTCCGCTGCTCGTCAGTCGCGCCAACCAGGGCCCGCCACTGGCGTTCGCTGTGGGAGACAAGGCCTGGGTCAGCTATCCGCCGGACGCCGCCGTGGCCTTGCCCTCATGAAGCGCGCGTGGCTGGCGGGGATCGCGCCCTATCTGTGGCTGTTGGCCTTCTTCGCCTTCCCGTTCCTGCTGGTGGCGAAGCTGTCGCTTTCGCACACGGTGCTGGCCATTCCGCCCTACGCGCCGCGACTTAAACCGTCGCTCGGCCTGCCTGGGCTCGCCGAGTTCGCCCGAGGCCTGAGCCTGGAGACCTACGGCCGGCTGGTTTCCGACCGCCTCTACCTCAACGCCTACCTGTCGAGCCTTAAG
>NZ_SSMZ01000232.1 GCF_004799395.1 Phenylobacterium sp. | reverse complement strand
CGATGACGATGCGGCGCCTAGCGCCCGCGTCCCGCAATCAGCGGCTCGACCCCTGCCGCGAGCGCGATGCGCACGGCGGTGGAGAGGCTGCGGGCATCCAGCTTGTCCATGACGTTGGCGCGGTAGATCTCAACGGTGCGGACGCTGATCTCGAGTTCGAAGGCGATGAGCTTGTTGGGGAGACCGGCCAACAGGGCGCTCAGGACCTCGGTCTCGCGGGGGGTCAGCTTGGCGACGCCGGCCTTGGCCTGGGCGGTCATGGCGCGGTCTTCGCTGACCGTCTCCAGCTTGACGAAAGCGTCGCGGGCCGCCTCCAGCAGAACGTCATTCAGATAGGGTTTTTCGAGGAACTCGAAGGCGCCGTACTTCATGGCCTGGACAGCAATGGAAATGTCGCCCTGGCCGGTGAGCACGATGACCGGAAACCCTATGCCGCGCTCGACCATCCGGCGCTGCACCTCCAGGCCGTCCATCTGCGGCATGTGGATGTCGAGCAGGACGCAGGCGGGGATCGTGGGGTCGACCTTGGCCAGGAACTCGACGCCCGAGGCATAGGTGGTGACGGCATAGCCGGACGCTTCAAGCAGCAGTGCGGCCGATTCCCGGACGTCGTCGTCGTCGTCCACGATGTGCATGGTCCGCCGGCTAGGCATGCTGCAATTCCTTGGTCACCAGGGGGATCGTGAAGCGGAAATCGGCGCCGGGACCTTCGGAGTCTTCCAGCCACATCCGCCCGCCGTGCGCCTCGACGATGCGACGGCAGATGGACAGGCCCACGCCCATGCCGTCGTTCTTGGTAGAGCGGAACGGCGAGAACAGCTGGGTGGCGAAATCCAGCGCCACGCCGGGGCCGTTGTCGCGGACCGAGACCTCGACCATGCCCTCCTTGGCCATCGTGCTGATGGTGAGCACGTGAGGCGCGGGCCGGCCGCGCATGGCTTCGGTGGCGTTGCGGACCAGGTTGACCAGGATCTGCTGGATCTGGATTCGGTCGGCGAGCACGCGGCCGGCCTTGGGCGAGAACTCGAAATGAATATCGGTTCCGTCAGCCTTGGCGTTGGGCGCTCCCAGCGCCACGGCGTCCTCGATCAAATGGTCAAGCTGCTCAATGCGGGCGTCGGCCTCGCCCCGGGCGATGAAATCGCGCAGGCGCCGCACGATCTCGCCGGCGCGCACTGCCTGGCCCTCGGCCTGGTTGGCGGCGCGCACGATGCGCGCGCGGGCGGCGTCGTCGAGGGTGCGGCCGCCATCGCTGAGCATGATCTTGAGCGCGCCCACGGAGTTGCCGATGGCGGTCAGCGGCTGGTTGAGCTCATGGGCCAGGGCGGCGGCCATCTCGCCCATGGCGCTCAGCCGGGAGACGTGGGCGAGCTCAGCGCGGAGCTGGGACAGGTGATCGCCGCGCACGGCGAGCTCGGCCTGGGCGCGGCGTTCGTCGGTGACGTCGCGGTAGATGCCGATGGTGCGCACATGGGCGCCCTCCGGCGAATAGAAGAACCGCCGCACGCCGTGGAAGTCGCGGATCTCGCCGTCGGCACGGCGCATGCGCACGTCATCGAACTGCTGCGGCTTGTGGGCGGCGATATCCAGGTCGCGATCCGGATCTTTCCAGACGACCATGGCGTCCAACTTGGCGAGACTTCCCTCCAGGCCGCCCTCGGGCAGGGCCAGAAGGCGCTCGAAGCCGGTGTCGGCGACGATGGTGCGATTGACGATGTCGGCGTCGGCGATACCCAGGTGATAGGCGTCGACAGCCAGCTTCAGGCGTTCCTGGTTCTCCTTCGCGACCGCCTCCGCGAGCTTTAGCTCGGTGACGTCGCGGTAGACCCCGATTGTCCGGACATGGACGCCTGCCTCGGAATAGAAAAACCGGCGCGAGCCGTACAGGTATCGAATTTCTCCGTCCGGACGGAGAATGCACATGTCGTCGATCATCGCCGGCAGACGGCGCGCCACCGCCTCTTCGGCTAGACGGCGCGCGGTCAGAACGTCGCCGTCAACGATCCGCCCGCGCAGGACGGCGAGCGACCCGTTCATCCCGCCCGGCTCGACGCCAAACAGGCGCTCCATACCCTCGTCGGCGAAGAGCACGTCCGCCGGCACGTCGATGTCGTAGATGCCGAGGTCATAGGCGCCGACGGCCAGCGTCAGGCGCTCCTGACTCTCGCGCAGGGACGCTTCCGCCAGCTTGAGGTCGGTGATGTCGCTGATGGTGCCGACGACGCGGTCATCGCCGTCGCCGGCATGCTGAAGCACCCATTGCAGCGCCACCCAGCGGATGCCGCCGGCCTTGGTCCAGTGCTGGATTTCCCCACGCCATTCTCCGTGCTCCCGGATGGCGGCGCGGGTCGCTTCGCGGACGGAAGCGCCTTCGACGTTCAGGAATTCGCCTGGCCGGCGGCCGAGCACTTCGGCCGCGGTCCAGCCGTAGAGGGCTTCACAGGCGGGCGGCCAATGCTGCAGCCTGCCACTCCCATCGACGATCATCACCGTGGAGCGCTCGAGAGCGCTGACCAGGATTTCGCGGCGGTTGCGCTCCCGGCCCATTGTCCTGGCGGCCCAGAAGGCCAGGAAGAGCAGGGCCACGGCGCTCAGTACGATGATCAGCAGCATCCGCACGTCGGGTCCGTAGAGGCCTGTGCGAACGCCGACGTTGGCCAGCATGCCGAACGCGACAGGGACCAGCGCCACCGGCACCAGCACGCGGGCGATCCGCCCCTGCTCGCCCCCGCCAGCCACCAGCCGCACCCAGCCGCTGTCGCGCTTAAGGATCAGCACTCCAGCGCACAGCGCGCCGACGCCGACGGATGTATTTAGCGCGATGCGCAGGCTCTGGTGCAGGATGGTGAGCTGCGTGGGATCCTGCAGCAGGTAGGGCAGGATCGACAGGCTGGCGATGAGCGCGCCGAGGCTGGCGGCGCCAATCGCCAGGAGCTTCAGCCGCGGCTGGCGCACGCCCACGCCGGTGAGGGAGGCGCCGAACAGCGCAATCACCACACAGGTGATGATGCTGGGCCGGCCGGGCCAAAGCGGCAGCGGCTGCTGGGCGAGGACCCGGTCGCGAAACAGCAGCAAATCGACGGGGACCGCGTGGGGCGACACGTAGGCAAAGAGCCAATAAAGGCACGCGCCGACCAGGACGGCGCCGGCGGCCCGCGACGTCCAGCGTTGGCGCATCGCACCGGCGGCGAGTCCGAACGCCCCGACGATCAGCGCGATCGCCGTGGTCGGCTGCAGAGCGACGGCTCCGACGATGACCGAGGTCAATGGGACGCTGCCGACCCGCCACCCGAGGAGCGCGCTGATCGCGATAGCCACCACAACGACTGCGATGAACACCGCAAATCGCTCCGGCTGCCGCAACCGCTGCGCGACTCCCAAGTCCATGAGCACCTCGAACGGCGTTATCCAACAGCAAGCTGGCCACATTCCAACAACCTATGCCAGGGGCATTCTTGTCGCAGTGGTTGTGTTTTGGCCGGTCAAGCCACCCAATTCTGCCCGACACCATGAAGGCTGGTCTGTTTCAATCTGAAATCTTTGTCATCACTCATGGGCCAAGATCGCCCGCCCTGTGGGCCTCCGCCCCCCGTAGTTTCCCTGAGTTGGGGCGGGCTGGAACGCCTTCTAGGGTCCCGGCGTCGCCCGGATCCCCCGCATTCCGCGGGGCTGGCGCGAGGACCCTCCAGGCCGTGCCGGCAGCATCGAAGCCACAGGCCAGCGCGATCGTCGTCGTGCGGGATCAGGTTCTGGCAGGGTCGCTGGAGCTTGCCCTCATCGCCGGCGGCTTGAACGCCTTCCTCTTCGATCCGGCGCAGGGGCTTGAGCGGCTGCCCCTGGACATCGCCATGACCCTGATCGTCGACGCGCAGCTCCTGACGCCCGACCCCGCGGTCTTCGTCGCCGGCCTGCGCGAGCGTCCCTGGGATGGGCTGATCGTGCTGATCACCGGGGACGGCGAGGCGCTACGCACCGTCTTCGCCCGCTCGCAGCGGATCGCCGTCCTGGAGATGCCCTTCGTGGGCGCCGACCTCATCGCCGCCATCCGGTCGGTGTGGCCGGACGAGGCGGCCGGTCGGTCATGATCCGTAAGGCCGCCAACCGATCCGCACAGGAGACCCCGATGGCCGCAAACGCCCTGGTGATCGACGACGAAGACATCTTCATCGGTCGATCGAAGGCGAAGCTCCGTACCGCCCTGGTGATCCATGGCGAGCCGCTGGTGGCGCGCAGCCTGGCCATGATCCTTGGGGCGGAGGCCTTCATCGTCGAGACGGCGTCGGCCGGCGCGGAGGGTGTCAGCCTGGCGCAGCAGGCGGCGTTCGACGTGATCATCCTGGGCGCGGACCTGCCGGACATGAGCGGCCTGGAGGCGATGAACCAGCTCAAGCTGGCCGAGGTGACGGCGGCGGTGGTGTTCGCCTCGGTGACGCCCGCGACGGCCGCCAAGGCCGCCATGCTGCACCTGTCGGACTGCTCCTGACCGGGCGGGCCGGCCGCACAGCCGCTCATGACGCACTGAGCTGCGGCGTCAATTGCGCACACCCCGCTCAGAGCCCTGAGGCAGCGTCGGCGCCAGGGCGTCGTTCGTGACAGGGATAACCGCTCGTAGCGCTGCCGTTCAGACGGGGTTCACGTTCGGAACCACATATCGGGAGAACGCTGTTCGCAGCGTATTGGGCGTCGACGCCGGCCAAGCCACGGGGGGTGAGCGATGGCGACTGAGGGTTCTACGGCAGGCAAGCTGGTGCTGGGCGTCGCCGCGGCAGGGGCTGCGGCGGTCGCGGTTTCGAAGCTGGCGTCGGCATTCGGCAACCTGACCACCGGATCGGTGACCGGCGACAGCAAGCTGGCCGCCGCCTTCCTGAACCGCGCCACCTTCGGGGCCAGCGACGCCTCGGTCGCCGCACTCGCCACGGGCGGGACCGACACCTGGTTCAAGACCCAGGCCGCCGCCGCGCCGACGCCTGGCGGGACGCCGGGCTACTGGGCCGCCACGCCGAGCTTCCATCTGGACTGGATCATTCGCCGTACCGCCGACTTCAAGGCCGACTATCAGGCCGCGGTCGCCGCCGCGGCCGCAGCGGCCGCGCCCGGGACCACACCGGCGAAAGTGAACCTGAAGAAGGTCACCAGCCTGCAGTTCCAGGAGAGCTTCTGGGCCCGCGCCGTCACCGGCGACGACCAGCTGCGCCACCGCATGGTCCTGGCGCTCTCGGAGATCATGGTCGTATCGTTCAGCGGCTCGACCATTACGCCTCGGATCGGGGCGTCCTGGTACGACATGCTGAGCGCGCACGCCTTCGGCAACTATCTCGACCTGATGCATGCCGTGACCCTGCATCCGGCTATGGGCATCTATCTCAACATCATCGGCAACCAGCAGGCCGACAACGACCCATCGCGCGAGCCCGACGAGAACTACGCCCGCGAGATCATGCAGCTGATGTCGATCGGGCTCTATCAGCTTAACCCCGACGGCACGGCCAAGACCGACGCCTCCGGCGCGCCGATCCCGACCTATGCGCACGCCGACATCGCCGACCTGGCGAAGGCCCTGACCGGCTGGGGCTGGTACAGCGCCAACCCGACCGCGAAGACCTTCTACACCCAACCCGGCGACGGGACGGACGCCAGTTCGCCGGATGTGCAGCCTCTGATCGCCTATCCGACCGACCATTCGCAGCTGGCCAAGACCTACCTGGGGCAGACCAGCCCGGCCTACGCCGGCCCTTCGCCGACGACGGCCGGGGGCATGGCGGCGCTGAAGGCCTACCAGATCCAGGATCTGAACACGGCGCTCAGCACCATCTTCAACCACCCGAACGTCGGCCCGTTCATCGGCTACCGGCTGATCCAGCGGTTCGTGACCAGCAACCCCAGCCCGGCCTATGTCAGCCGCGTCGCGGCCGTCTTCAACGGGACGGCTGCCAACGCCCGGGGTGATCTCTTCGCCACGCTGAAGGCGGTGCTCACCGACGCCGAGGCGCTGAATCTGACGCCGTCGACGTCGCCCACTGCAGGCAAGCTGAAGGAGCCCGTGCTGCGCATGAGCCACTGGCTGCGGGTCAGCGCGGCGACCTCCACGGCGGCGGCTTCGACGCCCGGCGGCAACTTCAGCCAGTATGAGGACTTCGTCTCGCCGACGGCGCTGGCGCAGGCGCCGCTGGAGGCGTCCTCGGTCTTCAACTTCTGGGCGCCCGACTACACGCCGCAGGGCTCGGCCATCGCCGCGGCCGGCCTCGTGGCGCCGGAGTTCCAGGCCGCCGACGTGCTGACCGTCGCCGGCTACGCCAACACCATCCTGCAGGTCATCCAGAACAAGGGCTGGCCCGGCGGCGACGTGGTCACGACCTACGCCCAGGAGATCGCCGCGCTCACCCCCGCCAACGCCGCCGACCCCGACACCAACCAGACCCTGATCGACAGGCTGAACCTCTACTACTTCGGCGGCCAGATGAGCTCGACCGTCTCGGCGCGGCTTGGGCGGGTGCTGACCGGCACGGCCTCGGCGGCCAGGGCGCCGACCGCGGCGCAGCGGGCGCAGGTGCGGCTCGACAAGGCGAGGAACGCGCTGATGATCGTGCTGACCTCGCCCGAATATCTGGTCCAAGGCTAGGGGGCGGCGATGACCACCAGGACCCAAGGACCTTCGCGGCGGCGCCTCTTGGCGGGGATGGCGCTCTATGGCGCGGCCGCCCCGCTGGCGCTCAACCTCTCGGCCATCGGCAAGGCGGCGGCCCAGGCCGCGGGGCCGAACGCGCCCTACCGTGCTCTGGTCTGCATCTTCATGACCGGCGGCAACGACTCCAACAACCTGTTGCTGGCCACCGACCAGGGCGGCTTCGCCCAGTATTGGGCGGCGCGGATTTCCGGCAGCGACCCTATCGCCCTGATGCCGCCCGGAACCCCGCCTGTGGCCATCGGCGGAACTTCCAGCGTCACCGGCCGCGCGGTCAAGACCACCGACCAGCCTGAGCATTGGGGCGGCGTCCTGCCGATCTCGCCCAAAACCCCGCAGCTGGTCCCCGCCGCCAACAAGGTTGGGACCGCCGACCAGGCGCGGACCTTCGCGCTCCACCCTATGCTGAGCGCCACCCAGGGCCTGTTCGCCGCAGGCAAGGTCGCCGCAATCGCCAACGTCGGCACGCTGCTCGCGCCGCTCACCAAGGCGACCTACACCTACCCCACGGCGACCACCCAGATCCCCCAGCGGCTGTTCTCCCACGCCGACCAGCAGGCGGCCTGGCAGTCGGGCCAGCTCGACGGGGCCGCGACGGGCTGGGGCGGTCTGATCGCCGACAGCTTCCAGGCGGCGCAGACGGGCGGCGACTTCTCTTCGATCACCACCGCCGGGAACACGCCGTTTCCGCAGGGCGTCGCCACCAAGTCGTTCCGGGTCAACTACGCGTCCAACAAGGCTTCGGCCCAGACCATCACCCTGACCGCGGCGAGCGGCGCCTACAACGAATGCGCCACCTTCCTCGCCGAGCTGCGCGCCAGCCTGCAGGACGCCTCGTCGCCAAACCAGCTGGTCCAGACCTACGCCGCGGCGGTGACGCGCTCGATCCAAACCTCGGTGGTCTACGACGCGGCGCTGTCCGCGGCAGGGGGCGCCTACGCGAGCGTGCCGATGCCGCCCGCCTTCACGGACCCGATCGCCGGCAAGGTCGCCGACAACCCGCTGGCCGACCAACTGGAGGCGGTGGTGCAGACCGCCGTGGCCCACGCCTCGCTCGGGGTCCAGCGCCAGGTGTTCTTCGTCCAGTACGGCAGCTTCGACACCCACGACGGAGAGAACCCGCGCCAGGGCCTGCTGCTGGCCCAGCTCGACCATGCGCTGACCTACCTAGATACCGCCCTGACCCAGGTCGGCCTGTCACAGGCGGTGACCGCCTTCACCGCCTCGGACTTCAACCGCACCTTCACCACCAACGGCGACGGCACCGACCACGCCTGGGGCGGCCACCATCTGGTGGTTGGCGGCGCGGTGAAGGGCGGCGATATCTACGGCGCCTATCCGACGCTGGGCGTCGACAAGCTGGCCAGCGGCTCGACGCCGGCCTTCGTCAACCCCGACGCCAGCGGCACGGCTCTGATCCCCACCACCTCGGTGGAGACCTACATGGCCACCATGGCGACGTGGCTCGGCGTCACCCCGGCGCAGCTGGCGACGATCTTCCCCCGGCTTGCCAATTTCCCGACCCAGAACCTGGGGTTCATGACGGCCTAGAAGCGCGGCGGCCGAGCTCAGACGATCGGGTTCGGGCCGCACCAGCCGGGCAGGTAGGCCGCGGCCTCGTCCTTCGCCAACTGCAGCGCCTGGGTGAGGGCGGCGGAGAAGTTGCCCTCGACCAGCTTCAGCTTCACCCGCCGGCGCAGGAAATCGGCCCAGATGAACTCGCTGAAGGGCGTGATGTCCTTGGCGAAGCCGCCGGCGCGGCGCAGCTCCCCGGCCAGGCTGCGGTAGGGATCGTCGGTCATGCCGGCCAGGGACGACGGAACGTCGGCGAAGTCGCGCCGCTGGCCCTCGCTGTCGTAGAGGTGGCACCAGTCGCGGTTGTCGAGATAGATCCAGAACTCCGGCTTCTTCAGCGCCCTCAGGTCCGCCATCACATTCACCAGGATGTCAGCGACCCCCTCCGCCATCAGGGCCCGGCACAGATGATGATGGTCGATGACATAGGGATGGCCCTTGGGTCCCACGACCACCGGCACCATGTGCCTGCCGAGGAATTCGGAGCCCTTCTCGTCGGACTGCTCACGCCATTGCCGGCGCTTTTCGGCGACTTCGCGGAAGCCCACGGTCATCTGGGTCGGCCGCAGGCTCTTGATCGGGATCGGATTCAACACCGGCTCGCGGGCGGACATGGTCAGCTCTCTTCTCGTTGGGCGAGTGGATATGACGACACCGGCGGGACCGTTGCAAATCCAGGCTGAGAGCCGCCCGCCCTTGCCAATATCCGCATCCCACTGCCCAATGCCCGGCAACAAATAGGTTTCGGGGAGAGACGGGCGATGGCGGTCTATGATGTGAGCGGTCGGCGCCTGGGGCCGGGCGGGCTGACGCGGCGCGGAGCGCTGGGCGCGGCGGCGGGGCTGGCGGCGGCGGGCCTGGCGGGCGCGGCGTTCGCGGCGGACAAGAAGAAGCCGACCGCGGCCAGCGACAAGGTCAACATCGCGGTGATCGGCGCCGGCGGCCAGGGCGCGGCCAACATGACCAAGCTGACCGGCCAGAACATCGTGGCGACGGCGGACGTGGACTACGACCACGTGCTGCACGCCCTGGTCGACAAGAGCGGCTGGATCGCGCCGGCCAAGGAGCCGCTGAAGGCGGCCTACGACAAGGCCACCCGCTACACCGACTACCGCAAGATGCTGGATGCGCAGAAGGACATCGACGCGGTCCTGATCGCCACGCCCGACCACCACCATGCGGTGGCGGCGCGCTGGGCGATGGAGCGCGGCCACCACGTCTTCGTGCAGAAGCCGCTCACCTACAATATCACCGAGAGCCGCAAGCTGGCGGCGCTGGCGGCGGCCAATCCGAAGATGGTCACCCAGATGGGCAACCAGGGCCACTCCGGCGACGACGGGCGCCGCGTGGTCGAGCTGATCCGCGGCGGGGTGATCGGCCCGGTCCACGAGGTCCACGTCTGGACCAACCGGCCGGTGTGGCCGCAAGGGGTCGCCAAGCCCGCAGCGGTCGGCGCGCCGGGCAGCCTGGACTGGGCGACCTGGCTCGGGCCGGCCAATGTCGACTGGGGTTACAACCCCGACTACGCGGCCTTCAACTGGCGCGGCTGGACGCCGTTCGGGTCCGGGGCGCTGGGCGACATGGGCGCGCACCTGATCGACTTCCCCTTCTGGTCGCTGGAACCGGGCCTGCCCACCAAGGTGGAGACCCGCCACTCCCGATGGGCCGGCAACGCCAGCCTTTGGGACACCAAGCGCCCGCCGGTGATCACCAGTTATCCGCTGGCCAGCGTCACGCACTACGAGTTCGGCCACGCGAAAGGCGGACCCCTGACCATGGTCTGGTACGACGGCGGAATGCTGCCGCCGACGCCGCCCGGCTTCCCCGCCAACATGTCGATGAGCGGCGACGGCGGGGTTCTGTTCATTGGCGCCCGCGGCATGCTGATGCACGAAACCTATGGCGAGAAGCCGGTGCTGATTGGCGAGGGCCTGGACGCCGCGGCGGCCAAGATCCCGCAGTCGCTGCCGCGCATCGAGGGCGGCCTGCAGGGCCACGAGATGAACTGGATCCGCGCCATCCGTGGCACGGAGAAGATCTCCTGTCCGTTCGCGTACGCCACTCAGCTGAACGAGACCATGAACCTGGGCGTCGTCGCGCTGCAGGCCGACCAGGCGATCGAGTACGACGGCGTGGCCGGCCGGGTGACCAACGTCGCCAGCGCCAACCAGTACCTGAGCCGAGAATACCGCAAGGGTTGGGAACTCTGAGCATGAAATCGAACCTCGCCGCCGCCGCCGCGGGCCTGTTGCTATTCGCCGCCTCCGGGGCCCTGGCCCAGGCGGTGCCGCCGCCGGCGGGGTCGACCGCCAAGCCGCAGGACACCGAGCAGTGGACGCCGGTCCCGCCGGTGGTGACGCCGGGCAAGACGTATGGCCAGGCGCCGTCCGACGCCATCGTGCTGTTCGACGGCAAGGGTCTCGATCAGTGGGTGCAGACCAAGGACAAGTCGCCGGCCGGCTGGGACGTGAAGGACGGCGTGCTGGTGGTCTCCAAGACCCACGGCAACATCGAGACCAAGAAGACCTTCAAGAACTACCAGCTGCACCTGGAGTGGCGGGTGCCGACCGACGTCACCGGCTCCGGCCAGGCGCGGGGAAACTCCGGCGTCTTCCTGGCCGGCACCGGGCCGGGCGACGCGGGCTACGAGCTGCAGATCCTCGACAGCTACAAGAACGAGACCTACGTCAACGGCCAGGCGGCCAGCATGTACAAGCAGAGCCCGCCGCTGGTGAATTCCATGCGCCCGCCCGGCGCCTGGCAGACCTATGACGTGGTCTGGACCGCGCCGACCTTCGGGCCCGACGGGAAGGTCAGGACGCCGGCCAAGGTCACGGCCTTCCACAACGGCGTGCTGGTGCAGAACGACACGGTGCTGACCGGCGAGACGCTCTACATCGGCAAGCCGTATTACAAGGCCTACGACCGCGCCCCGATCAAGCTGCAAGCGCACGGCGACCCGAGCCCGCCGCTCAGCTTCCGCAACATCTGGGTTCGCGAGCTGCCTTAGGACTTCCTTAGCGTTCGAGGAGGACCCTGAAGCGGGGGGCTGAGCTCATTCAGGAGCAAAGTCATGAGTGCTATACCCGCTATTAGCGGCGCGGGCGGCGGACTATCGCCGATTTCTGCCGCGACTCCACCGGCCCCGACCGTTCCGGCCGGGGGCGCAGGCGCCACCCAAGGCGCAAGCAGCGGCGGCGGCGGTGGCGGAGCCAGCAGCTCCTCCAGCGCCACCACCTCGACGTCCGTGACCAACTCGGACGGGACGATCACCACCACCGTGACCAACACCCAAGGCGTTGTGCAATCCGTCAATACGACGGGCACGCCGGACGGCGACTCCGGATCCTCCGACAGCAATTCCAATCCGGGCAAGCTGTTCAACGTCAAGGCCTAGGGGCCACACGCCACAAGGCGGATCTGTCATCCCGGTTTTCCCAGAAGGGGAAGGCCGGGACGCACAGTTGCGCTCAGGCGGCGGCCGCCGGCGGCAGGCGGGAGCTGCGCACAGCGATCCGATCGCGCCAGGCGCGCGCCCGCAGGATCGCGCCCTGCACGGCGAGCAGGCTCACCGGCTTGGACAGGGTCCCGTTGAAGCGGTCAGGCAGGTCGGCGAGGTCGGTCGACCAGGCCAGCACGAACTGTTCGTCCGGCAAGCTGCAGGCGACTTCGTCGCCGGACAGGCCCGGCATGTGCCGATCGAGGCAGATCAGGTCGAAGTGGTCGACGCTTGAGGTGGTCAGCGCCTGCGCCCCATCCTCGGCGACGCAGACGTCGCAACCGAGATGGGTGAAGATCTCCGAGAGAACCAGCCGGTTCACCGGGTGATCGTCCACCACCAGCACGCGCAGGTCACTGGACATTGCATCCTCCCACGGGCGGTTCGCCGCCCTTCGTTCAGCTAAGACGCTTCGGCGGGCGCCCTCAATTTCGGAATGATCCGTAAGGGGTTTCACGGAGGCGGGAAGGGACGCCGGCGGTCGCGCCGGGCCAGCCCTCATTTGCGACTCGCGCGCCTCGAATGTTCTGCTTATGTTCTCCCTGGGAGGCACGCAGATGGTCCGCGAGACAATGCCGCCGCCGGGCTACATGAAGACCCGCGACTTCGCGCCGATGCGCCAGCAGGTTCCCTTGAGCGAGCTGACCGGCGACGCGCGCGGCGACGTCTGGTTTGCCTGCACGCGCTGCCCCCACGCCGAGCGCAGGGCGCTGGCCGATCTGCGCGCGCGGTTCGCGCCCGACGCCGGGCTGGTCAATATCCTGAACACCCTGAGGCCGAAGGACTGCCCGAAGTCCGAGCGCAACGCCTCGGGGATCGTGGGCTGCGGATTCCACTATCGGGACTTGGCGCGAGGCCCGTCGGCGCGGGGCTATCCCGCCTCTGCGGGGATGAGCGGGGGGGGCGCAACTGCCGACAATTGAGCCCGCCTGCGAAACCCGTTCACGGACGCGGTCGGCGTTACTCGCGCATTTCAGGGCTAGTTCCGAATTTGCAATCTGTCGTTGACCAATGCCCGTCCGTGAGCCTCACTACAGTCAAGCTTAGGGGGGACTACCAAATGCGAATCTTAGTTGTGGCGGGGCTTTGCCTCGGCCTTAGCGCCTGCGCGACGGTTACGCGGGGCTCGAACGACACGTGGAGCGTGAACACCGAGCCATCCGGCGCGGCGGTGAAGACCACAAATCAATTTGCGTGCGACGCTACGCCCTGCACCTTCAAGATGCCGAGGAAGTCCGAGTTCGACGTCACTATCACCAAGGCCGGCTACAAGCCCTGGACCGGCCACGTCACCCACCATGTGGCGGGCGCCGGTGGCGCGGCGATGGCCGGAAATGTCATCCTGGGCGGCCTCATCGGGGCCGGAGTGGACGCCTATTCCGGCGCCATGAACGACCTCGTGCCGAACCCGCTGAAGGTGCAGCTCGAAAAGGCCGAGGAGCACGCCGAGAACAAGTGATCGCGGTGGGGTGAAACGCGCGGAGGACCTCGGCGTACGCGCTGGGGTCCTTTTTGCTGGGCGCTCTTCGCCGCATCCGCGGAGAGGGCGTCTCGCGTTCGGTCCTCGAGCAGCCTCCGCAGGCAGGTGGGTTGCCCGTGCGGGCCGCGACCGGCTTGAGCGCTTCGCGCAAGGATGGGCGGTTGATGTGGTCCCCCGTCCGACATTCGCACTGAAGCCGGAACTACGTACGTCGCAAGCGAAGTTGAATGTCTCGCTAGCCGGAAGGATGCATGACGCCTTAGGCGGGTTCCCATTCCGTTCCCAACAGACTCCCGCTAACAATCCCGGGTGACTCAGGTCCCCGCCTCCCTCGATCTCGCCCCCGCGCTGGTGGTGCTGCCCGGCCCGCGCGCCGCCGTGGCCGATGCGACCGGGGCGCAGCCGCTCCGCACCCCAGACGCGCGCGACCTGTTCGAGCAATGGCCGGTGTTGGTCGCCCATGTGTCGATGACGGCGCGGCGGTATGGGCACGCCCAGCCGCCG
>NZ_SSMZ01000231.1 GCF_004799395.1 Phenylobacterium sp. | reverse complement strand
CGGTGTCGGCGCAGATGACGCCTACGGTGAGCAAGGCGTGCGGCTTTTCGAGATCATCGCTGGGACGAAACATCTCGCGATAGAGCCGCATGGCGATGGGCGCCGTTATAGTAGCTGGAGAAGGCGTCCAACAGCGGGTTCCAGCGGCTTCCGGGTTCGAAGAAATCCGAGGCCGGCCGGTCGACGCCGGTCTTCGCTGCGGCCTCCAACCGCCGGTCCAGAGCGTTGAACACCTCGCGGTAGGCCCGCTGGTCCGCCGCGGAGAAGTCCTGATTGAAGGCCTGCTTCATCCAGTGCGGCGGCGTGCGGTCGAGACTGAAGCCGGCCTCCTCGATGGGCCCCGCCAGGGCGTTCTCGTCCGCCGAATGCACCCAGCCCGCCCCGCAATCGACGGGAAAGCCCGCTGACGTCATCACCGTGTGGGCGCGCCCGCCGACCCGCTCGCGGGCCTCCAGCGCCACCGCGTCGACGCCGGCCTGCGCCAGCCGGCGGAGCGCCGCGATCCCGGCCGCCCCGGCGCCGATCACCACCGCATCGAACCGGTCGCGCATCGGCCGGTCTCGCTCAGGGTCGGATCATCAGGGTCGGGCTGTCCAGGTCCAGCTTCTCGACCGGGATCACCTCCAGGTCCGGTCGCTTGGCCTTGAGCGCCGCGGCAAAGGTCTTGGCGTCGCCGGCGATGATCACGCTGGCCTTGGTCGGATCCAGCACGCGGGCGGCGAAGGCCTGCACCTGCGCCGGCGTCACCGCCTCCACCCGACTGGTGTAGCGGGTGATCTCGTCCAGCGGCACGCCATAGAGCGCCAGGTTGCCCAGGATATCGGCGAGACCGCCGGTGGTCGCCAGCCGACGGCCGTACCCGCCCACCAGATTGGCCTTGCGCGCGCCCAGCTCCTCGGCGCTGGCCGGCGTGGTCCCGAGCGCTGTCATCTGCTCGACCATCAGGTCCAGCACCTGCGGCGCGGTCTCGTTCTTGGTCTGGGCCGCCGCGCGGAACGAGCCGGTGGTGCGGTTCGCCGAGAGGTTCGACGACGCCCCATAGCTGAGGCCCCGCTTCACCCGGATCTCCAGGTTCAGCCGCGAGGAATAGCCACCGCCCAGGAGCGTGTTGGCCACGAGGCCCGAATAGTAGTCCGGATCGCTCCGCGGAATGCCGACCTTGGCCAGGTTCACCGCCGCCTGGCCGGTGCCCGGCAGGTCGAGGACCACGGCGCGGGGCCGGGCCTGCGGCGCGATGGCGGGCGGCGGCGGCAGGGGCGCGGCGGGCTTGGTCCAGCCCCCGTAGGCCTTTTCGGCGAGGGCGAAGCCCTGCTCGGGGGTGATGTCGCCGGTCAGCACCAGCACGGCGTTGTCGGGCCGGTACCAGGTGGCGTGCAGCGCGGCCAGATCGGCCGGCTTCAGCCTGGCGATGGACCCGGGGGTGCCGGTGGCCACATGGCCGAAGGGGGTGCCCCCAAAGACGATGGGCGCGGCGGCGTAGGCCGACACCTGACCCGGCTCCTGATAGGCGACGCGCAGGCCGTCCAGGGTCTGTGCCCGCTGCCGCTCCAGCTCGTCCGCCGCGAAGGCCGGATGCGTGGCCACGTCGGCCATGATCGCCATGCCGGCGTCGAGCCTGTCCGGCATCATGTTCAGGGTGACCGAGCTGGCTTCCAGGCTGGCTGAAGACTCCAGATTCGCGCCCAGGGCCTCAGTCTGGCTGGCGATAACGCGGGCTGATCGGGTCTTGGTTCCTTCGGTCAACATGTCGGCGGCCGTGCCGGCGACGCCCGAAAGACCCGGCGGATCAGCCCAGCCGCCGGTCTTGATGGTCAGGTCGGCGGTGACCAGCGGCAGGTCGGATGAATGCGCCACCACCACCCGCAGTCCATTGGCCAGGGTCTTCTCGATGGGCTTGGGCAGCACAGGGGCGATGGGCTGGCCGATCGGCGGCGGCGCCTGGCGCTGGCCTTCCGGGGCCAGGGTGACGACCGGCCCGGTGTAGGCGGTCACCATCTTCGGCGGGGCCGGCGGCGTCGGCGCCGTCTCGCCCTTGGGCCGCGCGCTTTCCGGCCGGTAGTTGATGGTCATGCGGGTCTGCGGATCGAGGTATTTCTTGGCCACCCGCTGCACGTCGCCGGCGGTGACAGCCTGCAACTCGGCGAGTTCGGTATTGGCCTTCGCGGCATCGCCATCGATGCGCAGGGCGTAGCCGAGCGCGAAGCCGCGGCCATCGATGGTCTCGCGTTCGCGCAGCTTGCCGGTGATCAGCTGGGCCTTGGCGGTCTCGAGTTCGGCCTGGCTCGGCGGCGCATCGCGGAGCCGCTGCACCTGGGCCAGAAGGGCGGCCTCGCCTTCCGCCAGACTGTGGCCGGAGGCCATAATGGCGCCGACCGCGAAATTGCCCGGCTGGGCCGGCAGGTCGGCGTTGGAATATATCTCCGCGGCGATCTGCTTTTCATAGACCAGGCTGTCGTAGAGCCTGGACGACTTTCCCCCCGAGAGGATCTGGTCGAGCATTTTCAGCGCCGGCGCGTCGGGGTCTGAGGCCTTGGCGCCCAGCCAGGTGATCGCCACCGCCGGCAGCGGTACATTGGGGCCATAGCCTTCGTAGACGCCGGGCTTGGTGCGGCGCGGCTCGACCGCGGTCACCCGCTTGATCGGCTGGGCCGGGTCTTTCAGCGGGCCCAGGTACTTGTCGATCCAGGCGTTCAACTGCGCCTCGTCGAAATTGCCGACCACGATCACGGCCGCGTTGTCGGGGCGGTAGTAGGCCTCGTGAAAGGCGCGCACGTCGTCGATGGTCGCCGCGTCCAGCTCCTCGATCGAGCCGATACCGGGACGATGATAGGGGTGGGTCGTATAGGTCGCCTGCGGCAGATAGAGGCTGAAGAGGCGGCCGTAGGGCGAGGCCAGCACCCGCTGGCGCAGCTCCTCCTTCACCACGTCACGTTCGGATTTGAAGTTGGCGTCGTCGATGACCAGCGAACCCATCCGCTCGGACTCGGCCCAGATCAGCCGCTCCAGGTGACTGGCCGGCACCACCTCGTAGTAGTTGGTGTAGTCGTCGGCGGTGGAGGCGTTGTTCAGGCCGCCCACGTCCTCGGTGAGCCGGTCGAAGCTCTCGGCCGGCAGGTCCTTGGTGGCCTTGAACATCATGTGTTCGAAGAGGTGGGCGAAGCCCGAGCGCCCCGCCGGATCGTCCTTCGACCCCACGCCGTACCAGACCTGGACCGTGACGTTCGGCGTCGTGCGGTCGAGCGACGCATAGACCTGCAGACCGTTGGCCAGAGTGCGCTGATGATAGACGATCGGCGGCACCTGGCTGGGCGCGGCGACGGCCGGCGCAGCGAAGGCCAAGGTCAAGCCGAGGGCGAGGAGGCTGAGGATCTTGCGGTGCATGGGCGCTTCCGGAATTGAGCAGCCGCCATCCTTAGCACCGGCGCTCGGCTGGGAAAGCTTACGGCTTGGTCATCCGTTCCTGGCGTGGGTCACTCAGCCAGGCGCACCAGCATCTTGCCGGCGTTCTCGCCGGCCATAAGGCCGATCAGGGCGGCTGGCGCGGCGGCAATGCCGTCGCGCACCGTCTCCAGGTACTTGACCCTCCCGTCCTTCAGCCAGCCGGCCATCTCGCGCTGGAAATCGACGTAGAGGTGCATGAAGTCCGGCGCCACGAAGCCGCGCAGCATCACCCGCGAATAGATGATGTTGGAGAGGTTCGAGACATTGGAATGGCCGGAGTTGTAGCCGGAGATGAAGCCGCAGACGGGAATCCGCCCAAGCGTGTTCATGCGCCGGAGCGCGGCCTCCAGATGGTCGCCGCCCACATTGTCGAAATAGACGTCGATCCCCTTGGGCGTGGCCCCTTCCAAGGCCTCGCGGATCGGCTGCTTCTTGTAGTTGATCACCGCGTCCAGCCCGACCGTGTCGCGCAGCCAGGCTGCCTTGTCGTCCGAGCCGGTGGACCCCACCACATAGCAACCCTTGATCTTGGCGATCTGGGCGGCGACGGAGCCCACCGCGCCGCCGGCGGTTGAGACGAACACCTGCTCGCCATCCTTCAGCTGGCCGATGTGCAGCAGGCCGCCATAGGCGGTGAACCCGGTGCCGCCCAGCGCATGCATGTGGACGGTGAGCGGCAGGTCGGGGTCGGGCGAGAGCTTGTTGAGTCCCTTGCCGTCCGAGGTGAAGTACTCGCGGAAGCCCAGCCGGTTGTTGACCAGGTCGCCGACCGCGAAGGCGTCGGTCTTCGATTGCACCACCCGGCCGAGCGCGCCGCCCATCATCGCCTCGTCCAGTGCCTGGCCGGCGGTGAGCCGCGGTCGCATGGCCGGGTCCACCGACATCAGCAGGTTCTGCACCAGAACCTGACCGTCGGCGGCGTCGGCCACCTCGCGCTCGACCAGGGCGAAATCCGCCGCCGCCGGCGCCCCGCTGGGGCGTTTCACCAGATGGATCTCGCGGCTCGTGGGCATGGTCGGCTCTCCGTAGATGCGAGCTAGAGGGTGTCGCCCCAGTCGAGCCGCCGCGCAACCGCGTAGGCAGGCTTGTCGCGCCTGGGGACCAGGCGCTGCTCGATCTGGCCGTCGCCCCCGCAGAGCTTCAGCGCGATGCCGGGCTTGGTCACGCGCGGCGGCGCCAGGACGCGAGGCCGCGGCGACTCGAAGACGATCCCCGGCCGCGCGGCGATCAGGTAGCTGAACCGCTCGTCCTCGAACGGCGCCTCGGCGCCCTTCGCCAGGCGGTGGTCGCGACTGCGGGGCAGGCGCACGCTGAAGTGGCACCAGTCGGATCCGGTCAGCGGACAGGCGGCCTTGTGCGGGCAGGGCGCCAGGATCGTCGCACCGGCGGCGATCAAGGCCGTCCGCGCCGCCAGAATCCGGGCGTAGCCGGCCGGCGTGCCGGGCTCGACAAGTACGAGGATGCCCTCGCTTGCGCTCCATAGTTCGCTGATTGTCGAATCTTGCTTGTCTGGGGCGATCTCGGCGAGCGCATAGCTGGCCACGACGAGGTCGGCCTTGGGCAACGGACCCGCAGAGGTCAGGTCGATGCGACGCGCGCCGGCGGTCCTGAGGGCGGGTGGCGCGGCCGCCGCAAGCTGCGCCGCCAGAGCCAGGAATGGCGCGCTGGCGTCGAGCCATGTGAGCGATGCTAACGTCGGCCAAATCTCACTCGCCGCCCAACTCGCCGCGCCAGTTCCTGCGCCGGCGTCGAGCAGGATCGTTGGGACGAAGCCCGGCGCCCTGCGCGCGGCCTCCGCGAAGACGCTGGCGCAAGCGGCATAGGTGGCGGGCAGACGGGTCAGCGCATAGGCCAGGGCATCCTCGGCCTCGTGGATCACGGCGGACGAGGGTTTGCCGGCGCGGTAGGCTTCCGAGGTCCGCGCGGCGCGCTCGGCCAGACCCTTGCGCGGTACGCCTTCCAGGGCGCGATCCAGGGCTGCGCGCAGGGCGGCGGGCAGATCGGGGGTCATGGCGCCCCTTTCACGGCGTTCTGGCCATGGCCTCGCGGCGCAGCGCCAGCAGCGCCATGGGCACGTCGTGGCGCAGGGCGATGCGCGCCACCCAGCCCGGCACGGCGAAGGGCGCGGCGACGTGAGCCTCGTAGGTCACCCGCACCTGGTCGCCGTGCTGGGCCAGCCGCCACTCGCCCTCCAGCATCTTCAGGTCGCCGTCGGTGCGGTGGAAAACCTTGCCGTGCGGCGGGTCGAAGTCCTCCCGGTAGACCGTGCGCACCGAGGGGGTGAAGGTCATCCGCGTAATCTCCTCGCGGACGTCCCAGCGCCCCTGCGGATCCTGCTTCAGGATCCGGCAGCTTTTCAGATTGGCCACCATCTTCGGCGCGAGGTCGCAATCGGTCATCACGCTCCAGACCGCCGCCTGTGGCGCCGCGACGTCGATGGCGGCCAGGATCACCCCGGACGAGCCGTCGGGACCCGGCGTCACCTCGACGAACGGCCGGCCGTGCCCGAGGGCCGCCAGCGCCCGCTCCGGCAGGTCGGCAGCGGCGGCCGGGCCGGCGGCTGTCAGGGCAGCGATAAGCAGGATGCGCCGCATCGCGCCAGCCCGCCGGACGCGCTTCACGCGCTCGCCGGCGCCTTCAGCAGCTCGTCCAGGACCTTGGGATCAGCCAGCGCGGTTGGGTCGCCGAGGTTCGAAAGATCGCCGGCCGCGACCTTGCGCAGGATGCGCCGCGCCACGGATCCGGACTTGGCGCGCGGCAGGGCGGAGAGGAAGCGCACGCTCTGGGGAACTGCCGCCGCGCCGATCTCGCGGCGGACCAGGCCCTTCAGGTCGGCCGCCAACACATCGGTGACCCGCGCGCCCGGGGCGGCGACCACGAAGGCGTGGACGCCGTCGGCGGCGCCGACGCAGGCGGCCTCGGCCACATCGTCATGGCTTTCCAGCACGCGCTCGATCTCGTCGGCGTCGAGCTTGCCGGTGGGGAGCGCGATGATGTCCGGCGCCCCGTCATCGGCGCGGTTGCGCACCAGGTCTTCGACCACGCTGGGGTCGGCGAGCGTCGAGGTGTCGCCCAGGTTGGCGATGTCGCCCTCGGCCACCTTGCGCAGGATGCGGCGCATGATCTTGCCCGAGCGGGTCTTCGGCAGGCCCGGCGCGAACTGGATTACGTCCGGTGACGCGAAGGGGCCGATTTCGCGGCGCACCCAGTTCTTCAGCTCCGGCTCCAGGCTGGCGGTCACCTCAACGTCGGCCTTCAGCGTGACGAAGCAATAGATGCCCTGGCCCTTGATCTCGTGCGGATAGCCGACGACTGCGGCCTCGGCGACCTTCGGATCGGCCACCAGGGCCGACTCGATCTCCGCGGTGCCCAGCCGATGCCCTGAAACGTTGATCACGTCATCCACCCGGCCGGTGATCCAGTAGTAGCCGTCCTCGTCGCGCCGGGCCCCGTCGCCGGTGAAGTACTTGCCGGGATAGGTGGTGAAATAGGTAGTGATGAAGCGGTCGTGGTCGCCATAGACGGTGCGCATCTGGCCGGGCCAGCTGTCGGTCAGGCAGAGGTTGCCGCTGATCGCGCCCACCAGCACCTTGCCATCGGCGTCCACCAGCTGCGGCTTCACGCCGGGCAGCGGCTTGGCGCACGACCCGGGCTTGAGCGCCGTGGCGCCCGGCAACGGGGTCATCAGGCAGGCGCCGGTCTCGGTCTGCCACCAGGTGTCGACGATCGGGCAACGGCCCTCGCCGACCACGCGGTGATACCAGAGCCAGGCCTCGGGATTGATCGGCTCGCCCACCGTGCCGAGGAGCCGGATGGTGCTGCGCGAGGTGCGCGTCACCGGCCCGTCGCCCTCGCGCATCAGGGCGCGGATCGCAGTGGGCGCGGTGTAGAAGATCTCCACCTTGTGCTTGTCGCAGACCTCCCAGAACCGCGATGAGGTGGGGTAGTTCGGCACGCCCTCGAACATCACCGTGGTCGCCGCATTGGCCAGTGGGCCGTAGACCACATAGCTGTGGCCGGTCACCCAACCCACGTCGGCGGTGCACCAGAAGACCTCGCCCGGCCGATAGTCGAACACCAGCTCATGGGTGTGGCTTGCCCAGGTCAGATAGCCGCCAGTGGTGTGCAGGACTCCCTTGGGCTTCCCCGTCGAGCCGGAGGTGTAGAGGATGAACAGCGGGTCTTCGGCGTTCATCGGCTCGGGATCGCACTGGTCCGAGACCGTGGCCTTGATCTCCGAATAGAAGACGTCGCGGCCGGCGATCATCGGTACGTCGGCCTTGGTGCGCCGGACGACGATCACGTCGGTCACCCCCGGGCAGGAGGTCAGCGCCTCGTCGACGTTCTTCTTCAACGGCACCGGCTTGCCGCCGCGCAGGCCCTCGTCGGCGGTGATGATGATCCTGGAGTCGCAGTCCTGGATGCGCCCGGCGATCGAGTCGGGGGAAAAGCCGCCGAAGATCACCGAGTGGATCGCCCCGATCCGCGCGCAGGCCAGCATGGCGTAGGCCGCCTGCGGAATCATCGGCAGGTAGATCGTGACCCGGTCGCCCTTCTTGACGCCCTTGGCCTTCAGCACATTGGCCATCCGGCAGACTTCGGAATGCAGCTGGCCGTAGGTGATCTCGTCGGAGACCTGCCCGTCGTCGCTTTCCCAGATAATCGCCGTCTGGTCGGCGCGTTCCGGCAGATGCCGGTCGATGCAGTTGGCCGAGACGTTCAAGGTCCCGTCGGCGTACCAGCGCACGCGGAAGTCCTTCGCATCGAAGGAGACGTCCTTCACCTCAGTGAACGGCTGGATCCAGTCGAGGCGCTTGCCGACGTCGGTCCAGTAGCCGACCGGATCGCTCTCCACTCGGGCGACGGCGGCGTCATAGGCCGCAGCGTTCATCAGGGCGTTCTTCGCCCAGGCCTCGGGAACCGGAAAGACCTCGTTGTCGGACACCTGAGCACTCCCGAAGACGGTTTTCAGTGGAGTATGCGGACAGGCCCCCTGGGCGCAACAACTGCCGCGGCCACGCTTGCCCGAAACGGCGGCGCCCGCCATGGTCCGCCCATGCAATCCCGAGGAATCGTGACGGGGGTCTCGGCGCTGGCCCTCATGCTCGGCGCCTGCGGCCTGGGCGAGCGCAGCGACGCGTCGAAGGCGATCGCCGGCTTCCTCGCCGTCGTGCAGAAGGACGACCTCGCCGCTTTCGAAAAGGGCATCGACCGCGCCGCCCTGCAGGGCGACCTGCGCGACCAGCTGGCGGAGATGGGCAAGGCGGCGGGTATGGACGTGGACGGCGGCGCCTCGGAGTTCGCCCTGGACCGGATGATCAGCCCACAGGCCGTGCGCCTGGCCGCGGCCCAGACAGCGCCCAACTGGCCGCCCGCGCCAACCCCGGCGCAGGTGGTTCCCCGTATGAAGGTCCGCGACCTCAGCCACGTCTGCCTGGAGCAGGCGGCGACGAAGAAATGCCTGCTCGATTTCGCCAAACGGGACGGGGTCTGGCGGCTTGTGGGCATGCCGGCGCGCGCTGTCGCCGCCAATGCGCTCACCGGGGCGCCCTAGCCTCCAGGCTCCCAAGCGCCTATGCGGGATCATCTCCCGACCATGAGGCCCCCATGCTGCTGCACCTCTCGACCTGGCAAGAGATCGAGGACCACCTGAAACGCTCCAGGACGGTGGTGATCCCCATCGGCTCCAACGAGCAGCACGGGCCCACGGGCCTGCTCGGCACCGACTGGCTCTGCCCGGAGATCATCGCCCACGAGGCGCAGCGGCAGCATCCCGACCTGCTGGTCGCGCCCACCTTCAACATCGGCAT
>NZ_SSMZ01000230.1 GCF_004799395.1 Phenylobacterium sp. | reverse complement strand
GGCGTTTGTCACAGTCCACCTCCACCGGGATGGCCCAGGAGGCGACGCCTTCATGGGCGATGATCTGCGGATCCACCGCCTCGGAGACGATATTGGCCAGGAAGCCGCGCGGCGCGCCCGTCGGCGCGGAGGTGGTGATGGCGGTCACCGCCGAGGGGCTTACGTCGACCACCTGGCCCAGGGTCACGGGCGTGTCGCGTTGCAGCCACCCGCCGACATCGCCGAGCGCACGTGACGGCGGATAGCTGACGTCCTGGGCGAACACGGGGGCCGCGGCGGCCATCGAGATGGCCACAAGGGTAGGGATCGCAAGCGAGCGGTTGAGCATCCAGGCTTCCATCGCACCGATTCACGGGCTTCGGGAAGCTGCCTACACCGGCGGCTCGGCCGGCGCGAGGGGGCCGAACACCTCTTCGAAACTGGCGCGCAACGCCGCATCGGCCTCGTCCAGAGTCACCGGCAATCCGAGATCGACCAGGCTGGTGACCCCGTGCTCGGTCACGCCGCAGGGCACGATGCCGTTGAAATGACTGAGGTCCGGCTCGACGTTCAGGGAGATCCCGTGGAACGAGACCCAGCGGCGCAGCTTCACGCCGATGGCGGCGATCTTGTCCTCGCGGGTCGGGGCGCCGGCCTGGCGCCGTTCCACCCAGACCCCGACGCGGCCCTCGCGGACCTCGCCTGCGACATTGAACCGCCACAGCGCGCCGATCACCCAGGCCTCCAGCGCGGCCACGAAGGCGCGCACGTCGCGGCGGCGCTGGGTCAGGTCCAGCATCACATAGGCCACCCGCTGACCGGGCCCGTGATAGGTGAACTGGCCGCCGCGCCCGCTCTCGAACACCGGGAAGCGGTTCGCATCCAGCAGATCGGCCGGTTTGGCCGATACGCCGGCGGTGTAGAGCGGCGGATGCTCCAGCAGCCAGACCAGCTCGCCTGCGCGGCCCTCGGCGATGGCGGCCGCGCGCGCCTCCATGGCCGCAACGGCGTCGGGATAGGCGACCGGCGCACGCGAAACGGCCCAGCCGGCGGACATTCTGTCGCTGCGCCCGAAAATCGGCGCTTCCGTCGCTGGATTTAACACCCGGTCAAGCATGTCGCGGCCAATGTGGGGTCTGGGCTGCGTCTGCGCAAAGCCCTTGAGTTTCGAGAGGCGTAACTGCGTGAGCCAGGTCAAGGCCGTCAATGTCGAGATTCAGGTGGTGCTGGGGCGCTCGACACTCCCCATGCAGCAGCTGCTGCGCATGGGCCGGGGCGCGGTCATCCCTCTGGACACGGCGGTCAATGACGAGGTCTGGATCCTCGCCAACAACCACCCGATCGCTCGCGGCGAAATCCAGATCAATGATGAAAAGATCTCCATCGCCGTGACCCGTGAGGCCAACGTCTACGACTTCATGGCCGGCGGCCAGTAGACCTGCTTTCGCGACGGGCGTTTCGCCGCCCTTCACAAAGCCTTCGCCGTTTGCTACCCCCCGCGGCTCACCACGAGCGGTCGTGGCGGAATTGGTAGACGCGCAGCGTTGAGGTCGCTGTGGGGCAACCCGTGGAAGTTCGAGTCTTCTCGACCGCACCAGTGAATCAAGGTCCTTAAAACACTCAGGAAAAACAACGTTTCGACATAGCTGAAGGAGGTCCGCGATGAGCCGTGAAACGGACGACCTTGAGCTGAAGGAACGACTTGAGACTGAAGAGGACCTTGAAGACCTCGCCCTTGGCGAGGACTATTCCCTAAATCCGGCCTACGTCCCGATGGTGGTCGACGCGCTCGACCGCGGGGACGCAGAGCGCCTGCGCGAACTGCTGGGGGCGCTGCACCCGGCCGACGTCGCCGACCTGATGGGCTTTCTCTCGGCCGGCGACCGCGAGGAGCTGGTCCCGCACCTGGACCCCGAGATCCTCGGCGAGGTGCTTTCCGAGCTCGACACCGAAATCCGCGAGGAGATCCTCGAACACGTCCCCTCGGCGATCCTCGCCAAGGCGCTGGGCGAGATGGAGAGCGACGACGCCGCCGACGTCGTCGACGACCTTGAGGCCGACAAGCGCGCCCAGGTGCTGGCGGCGATGCCCGAGGTCGAGCGGACGGCCATCGAGACCACGCTCGCCTATGAGGACGAGACGGCCGGGCGGCTGATGCAGCGCGAGGTGGTGGCGGCGCCGCAGTTCTGGACCGTCGGCCAGACCATCGACCACCTGCGCCGCGAGAGCGAGGAACTGCCGGAGCTGTTCTTCGACGTCTATGTCGTGGACCCGGCCTACAAGCCGGTCGGCGCCTGCCCGGTCAGCCATCTGCTGCGCAGTCAGCGCGACATGCCGCTCGCCCAGATCATGGAGCAGGTCACTGAAATCCCGGTCGATATGGACCAGGAGGAGGTGGCCTACATCTTCGACAAGTACCGGCTGATCTCCGCCCCGGTGATCGAGCCGGGCGGCCGGCTGGTCGGCCAGATCACCGTCGACGACATCGTCGGCGTCATCCAGGAGGAGACCGAGGAGGACATCCTGGCCCTGGCCGGCGTTTCCGACGCCGGGCGCGACGCCGGCTTCCTGGGCATCGTCCAGTCGCGCCTGCCTTGGCTGCTGATCAACCTCGTCACCGAAGTCCTCGCGGTGATCGTGATCGGGCCTTTCCAGCCGATGATCGCCAAGATCGTGGTCCTGGTGATGCTGCTGCCGATCGTTTCCTCGCTGGGCGGCAACGCCGGGACACAGGCGCTGACGGTCGCGGTGCGAGCCATCGCCAGCAAGGAGCTGAACGCCGCCAACGCCGCGCGGATCATCCTGCGCGAGCTGGCGGTGGGCCTGCTCAACGGCGCCGCCGTGGGCCTGGTGCTCGGCGCGGCCCTGTTCGTCTGGATGCATGACTGGAAGCTGTCGCTGGTGGTGCTCCTGGCGATCATCGCCAACCTGTTCGTGGCCGCCATCGGCGGCATCCTGGCGCCGATCGCGCTGGACCACTTCGGGCGCGACCCGGCGGTCTCCTCGTCGGTGGTGGTCACCTTCATGACCGACTTCTTCGGATTCTTAGCTTTGCTGGGAATTGCGGCGCTTATCCTCTTGTAAGGATTGACCCAAGTAAGCCTACCGGCCCAGGACTTGCCGGTACGCTCCGGCGTCTTCGTGCGTGTGTCAAACTGGGTCAGAGGGCATGGAGCCTCGCCACCGTGTGTCCCGGACCGCGCTTGATCTGATCAAGCGGTTCGAGGGCTACCGCCAAGCGGCCGCCCAGCTGCCCGACGGGCGCTGGACGATCGGCCATGGCCACACGCTGACCGCACGCCAGGGCGCGCAGGTCTCGCCCGACGACGCCGAGGCCCTGCTGCTCTACGATCTGATCGCCGTCGCCCATGCGCTGAACGAGGCGGTATTTACCCCGCTGACCCAGAACCAGTTCGACGCGTTGGCGTCCTTCGCCTTCAACATCGGGCTCGACAGCTTCCACCAGTCCGGCGTTCTGAAACGCCTGAACGAGGGCGCCCTGATCCAGGCCGCCTGCGCCATGGAGCTGTGGCGCAAGGCCAATGTCGGCGGCGAGCGGATCGTCATCGACGCCCTGGTGCGCCGCCGCTCGGCCGAGAAGACCCTGTTCCTGACCCCGCTGGGCGAGGCCTGGGTGCCGGCGCCGTCGCCGATCCTGCGACCCCTGCTGGACACCGACGCCCAGGATATCGTGCCTCTGCAGACGCCGGTGGCGGTCACCGCCGAACTGGACGGCGATCAGCTTGTGGTGCTGCGCGCGGATGCTCCGGAACCGGCCCCGGTCGCGCCTGAGGAGGACGCCGCCGAGGGGCCCGCCAAGGCCGCCGCCGAGGCGGTAAGCGCGCGCCTCTCCACCATCTTCCAGGAGCTCGGCGAGGAGCCCGGCGCGGAGGACGCCGAACGCACCCACCCCGAGCATATCCCCGAGAACCCTCATCCGCAGGCCGACTTCGCTCCGCCGCTCGATGAGCCGCCGGCCGAGCCGATCCCCGACGCCCCGCCGCCGGCCGCGCCGTTCGAGGATCCGGTGCCGTTCTTCCTGCGGGCGCCGGAGCCGGAACCCGAGTCCGAACCGCAAAAGCCGCCGCCGCTGGAGCCCTGGCGCTCGCGGGTCGAGCGCGAGGATGACGCGCCGCGCGGCAGCCTGTTCGACGACCCCGCCTCAGACGCCATCGAGGAGGCCTCGGCCGAGGACGAGGCCCGCTTCGACGACGACCCCTTCGCCGCCGATCGCATGGTGATCGACGACGCCGCGCCGCCGCAGTTCGACGGGCCGGTCGTCCAGCCGCTGCCGGAACGCCCGCAGGGCGGCGTGCTGACCCTGGTGGCGCTGGCGGTGCTGGGCCTGATCTTCTTCGGCGGCGGCATCTTCTGGGCGACCTACGCCCGCGGCGGCGGCGGCCTGATGGGACCGCGGCTGGTGGGCGGGTTGGCCGGGATCGCCGGCGTCGGCTTCTTCGTGGTGGCGGTCTATCTGTTGCTCGATCGGCTGGGCCGGGCGGCCGAGCGCCAGGCGCACGAACGCCGCTAGGACCCGCCGCTCTCGCGACCCGGGGCGACGCATGCTAAGCCCCGCCCATGATCCCCAATCACGGACCCAGCCTGGAATTCGGCCTTGGCGAGACGGCCGACGCGATCCGGGAGACCACGGCCCGCTTCGCCGCCGACAAGATCGCGCCGCTCGCGGCCGAGATCGACGAGACCAACAGCTTCCCGCGCCAGCTTTGGCCGCAGATGGGCGAGCTCGGCCTGCATGGGGTCACCGTCGAGGAGGAGTTCGGGGGCCTGGGCCTGGGCTATCTGGAGCACGTGGTGGCGATGGAGGAGGTGTCCCGCGCCTCGGCCTCGGTGGGTCTGAGCTACGGCGCCCACTCCAACCTCTGCGTGAACCAGATCCGCCGCTGGGGCAGCGACGAACAGAAGCGGCGCTACCTGCCGGGCCTGATCTCAGGCGAGCATGTGGGCGCGCTGGCGATGAGCGAGGCGGCAAGCGGCTCCGACGTGGTCTCCATGCGTCTGAGCGCGCGCAAGACCGGCGACCGCTATGTGCTGAACGGGACCAAGTACTGGATCACCAACGCCCCGCACGCCGACACCCTGGTGGTCTACGCCAAGACCGATCCCGAGGCCTCGGGGAAAGGCATCACCGCCTTCCTGATCGAGAAGGGGTTCAAGGGCTTCAGCGTGTCGAAGAAGCTCGACAAGATGGGCATGCGCGGCTCCGACACCGCCGAGCTGGTGTTCGAGGACTGCGAGGTCCCCGAGGAGAACGTCATGGGCCCCGAGAACGGCGGCGTGGGCGTGCTGATGAGCGGGCTGGACTACGAGCGCGCCGTCTTGTCCGCCGGGCCGCTGGGCATCATGCAGGCCTGCCTGGACGTGGTGCTGCCCTATGTCCGCGAGCGCCGGCAGTTCGGCAAGCCGATCGGCTCCTTCCAGCTGATGCAGGGCAAGGTCGCCGACATGTATGTCGCGCTCAACTCGGCCAGGGCCTACGTCTACGCCGTGGCCCGGGCCTGCGACGCGGGCATGACCACCCGCTTCGATGCGGCCGGTGCGATCCTGATGGCCAGCGAGAACGCCGTGCGCGTCTCTCTGGAGGCGGTGCAGGCGCTGGGCGGGGCTGGCTACACCAAGGAATTTCCGGTGGAACGCCTCGTCCGGGACGCCAAACTCTACGATATCGGCGCCGGCACCAACGAGATCCGGCGCTTCCTGATCGGACGGGAGCTGATCGGCGGATGAGGAAGCT
>NZ_SSMZ01000023.1 GCF_004799395.1 Phenylobacterium sp. | reverse complement strand
GCTCTCACGCCCCAAATCGACCTGCAGCCAGGCGAAAACACCTGCCGTCCGGTGGACAAGGCTCCCGAACTCATTGAAAAATAGCCGTTTATGGACAGAAACTAGCTAGGCCCTCTACCAGTCGAGGTCGGCGATCAGGCCGGCGTAGACCTCGATGCCGCCCCACAGATTGCCGAGCCGCAGGTTCTCGTTCTGGGCGTGTTGGTTGTCGTCGTAGTTGGCGATGGAGACGCCGACCATCGGCGCCTTCAGCTGGTTGACGATCTCGGCCATGCCGGAACTTGCGCCGGAGAAGGGCAGGCGCAGCACCGGATAGCCCACGGTGCGCCCGATCGAGGCGGCGACCGCCTTGGCGGCCGGGCCGTCCATGGGCGACTCCGTGGCGATGGAGCTTCCCTCGTCCCAGTTGATCCGCACGATCCTGGGGTGCGCCAGCCGCGTCGCCAGATCGGGCGTGTCGCGCACGATGAACCAGCCGAGCTTGGTCAGATAGGCCTCGGTCAGCTGATGGACCCGCTCCGGGGTCTCGCCGGGATCGAGGCGGAAGTCGAAGGAGGCGTCGCCCTGGATGGCGATGGCGTTGGCGGCGTTGGGGCCGTCGTCGCCGGCATGGATGGCGCGCACGTTGAGCGTCGGGACCATATAGCCGTCGGCCAGGCGCGGCGGGCCGATGTTGCGGCCGAGGCCCATGGCCTTCTTCAGGTCGGTCTCGACATCGGGAAGGGCCGCCAGTGCGGCCTTGTCGGCGGGCGAGACTGGCGCCACGTCGTCATAGATGCCGGGGATCAGGATGTGGCCGTCGTCGTCGCGCAGGCTCATCACCAGGCCCGCGATCATCACCGTCGGCGACGGCGCCCAGGAGCCGTAGTGGCCGTCGTGCAGCGGCTTCAGCGGCCCGTAGACCGTCGCCTTGAAGCCGGTGATGCCCCGGTTGCCGAAGTTGATCTCCTGCTTGCCGGACTGGTGCATGGGCCCGTCGCCCATGATCAAGAGGTCGCCGCGGACCTTGTCGAGGTTCTTGGCCACCAGGGCGCCGAAGTGCGGCGAGCCCTGCTCCTCTTCGCCCTCGTAGAGCAGCTTGATGTTGACGGATGGCTTGACGCCGGCGGCCTTCAGCGCGTCGAAGGCCGAGATGAACGCCTGGATGGTGCCCTTGTCGTCCCCGGCGGAGCGGGCGAACAGCCGCCAGTCGGGGTTCAGCGGGGTCGGCGCTGCTTGCCAGTCCACCGGCTTGGCGTCCGGCAGGGCGGTGCGCATGGAGGGCGTGAAGGGCGTCGAGATCCAGCCCTTCTGGCCGATCGGCTGGCCGTCGTAGTGGGCGTAGAAGACCACCGTCCGCCTGGCGCCCGGCGTCTTCAGCTCGGCCAGGATCGAGGCCGGCGTGCCCGGCTCGGCGCGCAGCAGTTCGGTGGTGAAGCCGCGCTTCTGCAGGAGGCCCGAGATGTAGGCGGCGTTGGCGTCCACGTCGGCCAGGGTCGTGGCGACGTTGGGCTTGGACAGCAGGGTCACGAAGTCGGCGACGATCTCCTTCTCGTGCGCCCGGCGCCAGGCCTCCACCGCCGCCTTGGACGAGGCGGCGTGCGCGCTCCCCGCCACTGCCATAGCCAAAGCCGCCGCCGCGACCGCCGCCTTGCGTCCTATCATCACCCGTCTCCCCGAAACTGGCCGGACGCTAGAGGCAGACTCGGACCCGCGCCACCGCACATTTCCGGCGGCCGGCGACTTTACGGCTGCTGCTTTGCGGCCGTCGTCGATGCGCTGCCGGAAGGCGCGATCTGCTCAAGCTCGCGGCGGGCTTCGACATCGCCCTGGTCGGCGGCCTTCTGCAGCCACGAGACAGCCATGGCCAGGTCCATTCGCAGGCCCTCGCCGCGCAGGTAGGCTTCGCCGAGGCGGCGCTGGCCAGCCGCTGCGCCATGGTCGGCGGCGCTGCGCACCAGGGCCAGCGCCTTGCCGGTATCGGCCGGGACGCCGCGGCCGGAGGCGTAGGCCTCGGCCAGCGCCACCTCGGCGTCCGGGTTCCCGGCCGCCGCCGCCTTCTGCAGCCAGCTCATCGCCTGGGCGGGATCCTTTTCGATGCCGTCGCCGTGCGCCAGTCGCTGGCTTAGCCTGTATTGAGCCGCCGCATCGCCCTTCGCCGCCCCGGCCTTGTCGGAGACGAGGCCCAGGGCGGTCTCAGCGTAGGCCGTGACCGCGGACGGCGAATTGGCCGCCGACGCCGGGGCTGGGGACGACGTGCGCGCCGGGGGCGCGGGCGCGATGTTGAGGGCGGGCGCCGGCCTGCCGGTCAGGGGCTTGGCGGTGACGGTCGGGATGCTGGTGACCAGGGCCGGCGCCGTGGTGGCCGGTGGAAGCACCACTGCGACGTCGCGGCGGCTGAGGTCGCGCCAGGTCTGGGCGGCGTCGTCGGCCTCCGAGGCCGGGTATTCCGGAGCCAGGGCGCGCAGGGTGATGTCGACCGTCAGAACGCCCGCGTCGATACGCTCGGTCCGCTTCAGCGCCAGACCGGCCACCGTGCGGTCGATGTCCTGCCCGATCAGCGAATAGCGCGGCCCAAACGGCAGGACGATCCGCCAGCTGACGTGGTTGTAGGCGGGATAAGGCACGAGGTAGGGCGCATCGGCGTTGAACCCGGGCTGCCGGCTCGCCACCTGGCCGCCGAAGTTGGTGCCCGGCACGCGATAGACGTCGCCATCGGAGAAATGGGTCCAGTCGAGCTTGGCCGTGCCGTCGAAGGTAATGCGCACCGCATCGGCGCTGGTCTCTTCGCGGATGTCGATGGCGTCGACCTTGAACCAGGAACTGCGCTTGCCCATCGCTTCGCGCAGCGCGCGCTCGTAGTCGGCGCGCGGGGTGCTGGCGAGCGTGGCGCGGACAGCCACGGCGAGCTCGCTGCGATAAAGCCAGGTGATCCGCGTCTTGGCTGGCGCGGTGATGCCGCCACTGGCGTCAATGGTGGTGGATTCGTCGCTGGTGGGCTCGGTGAGCGGCTGCGGGACAAGCTTTTCCAGGGGAACGCCGCCGGCCGCCAGCGGCAGAGCCCAGCCCCAGGCCGGCACGACTAGGCTGTCGAGGTTGCGGTCGCCGCTGCGCGTGCCGTCGAACCAGTAGGTCTTGCCGGCGATGCGCGCCCGCACGATCGCATGGTCGAACCAGCCGACCATGGGCAGCCGGGCGTCCAGGCCGTCGCCGCCCGAGGAATTGACCAGGGCCGGCTCGGCCTCGATGCCGAGCTCGCGCAGCAGGGCGACCAAGAGGACCGTCTTTCCCTTGCAGTCGCCGAACCTCCGCGACCAGGTGACCTCCGCGTCGGCGGGGGTCAGACCGCCATCGTTCATGCCCAGGTAGACATAGCGAACCTGGTCCTCGACGAGGCGCAGAGCGGCGAGCGCCCGGGCCCTCGGATCGCGATTGGCCGCGGCGATCCTGGCGGCCTCGGCCTTCAGCGGCGAGCCGGGCTTGATAACCGCAGTCTTGTCATAGAGCGGCGCGAACAGCCCTGAGAGCTCTGCCCAGTCGCGGTACTGGCTGAAGACGATGTTGCCCAGGTCGCCGAACCGGGCCGGGGCGCTCACCGGGGGCTTGGGCGTCTCGATGTCGAGCTCATCGACCACCACCTCGGTCATACCCCCGGAGATATTGGTCACCGGCGGCCTCAGCCCCTGCGCCTCCTTCCATTGGATCGGAAGCGCGCTTGGCCAGATGGTGCGGAAGTAGACGCGACTTGCGACGCCGGCGTGCCCCAGGCCGGCGAAGTGGGTGGAATAGCCCTTCAGCGCCGGATCGCGCTGTTCCAGAGTATAAGCAAGGTCCACCACGTCGCCGACTTGCAAGCCCTCGGGCTGGAAGGTTGCGGTGAGCCGTCCGTCCAACATGGCCTGGTCGAGGTTGGTCTCGCGCTGGATGACCGCGAACTTCCGCCCGCCGCTCAAGAGGTCGATGATCTGGTCGCCGCGCAGGATGTGCAACCGGTGGATGACCAGGGTCTCGGTCGCCGGGTCCCAGGTGATCTGCAGATTGCCCAGCGCCGCGAGACCCTGAGGCGACAGGATCTGCGAGGCGAAGTCGTAGAAATATTCATCGACCTCGGGGGTCATCCGGGTCTGCTCGGCGTAGAGCAGGGTCTTGACGGGCCCGCTTTCCGGCGCGGTGCTGGGCTTCGGAACGGGCAGGGCCTTCACCCATGCCGGTTGCGGCGCATAGACCGGCTGGTCGGCCGCGTGCGCGCCCTGGCCGGCCGCCAGCGCGGCCACCGTAATTCCAAGGGCGGCCAGCGCCCGGCGCAATACTCGAAACATCGGCCCCCGCCGCCTCACCGGCGCATGATGCGAGGCTTCTCGCTTCGCTTCAATCGGGGGTTGGGCGGAACCGCCAGATCAGGGTCCAGAGCACGTAGAGCGGCAGGGCTGCGATAAGCGACGCCACCAGCCTGGCATCCGCCGGGACCGGCGCGGCGGCCAAGGTCATGGCGATCGCCAGGAATCCCAGGGACAGGATCGCGCCCACAATCCTCGCCCAGTCCGCGCGTCGCGAGATCCCGCGTCCGACGGCGAACAGCAGCGCCGAATAGACCGTGACGGCGAAGAGGCCCGCGGCCAGCAGGACAGAAATCCAGCCCGCCGCGCCCGCCAGGAACCCCAGACCCTTGTCCACCAACCGCCCGCCGTTGGCGATCATCCCGGCCAGGCCGTAGGTCCCGATGTCGTAGAAGTGGGTGGCGTGAGGCGCGGCCAGGTGGCGAAGGGCCAGCGCGTTGATCGACAGCCCGACGGCGCAGACCAGCGACGGGACACCGAGCACGCCGCCCAGGACCTGGAACCCGACGCCGACGATTCGGCGGTGCGGCGCCGGCGCGCTCAGCGGCGACTCGGCGGTCATTCCACGATCCCAAGCGCGAGCGCCGCCTGAAACAGACCTTTGGTCATTGGGGCTCCCCGCCGCCTGACGCAGGATAGCGGCGCCTTCGCCGCCGCTTCAACCGTCGCTGGGCGTCGCGTTCGGTTGGCGCCCTCAGCCGAGCCGCACGGGCCAGGCGCCCGCGTCGCGGCGGGATTCGCGCAAGCCCGATCCGGTGTTCGCGGCAATTCCATATACTCGACATTAGATGTCGAGTAGAAGCATATCAGTGTCGAATTTAAATATTTGCTGTCAAGCTTGATGAATATGCGTCCAAGCGCGAAATATGTGTTACAGCATCGATGAATTTTGTTGAGGACCTGAAGGAATAAAGAGATAGGATTGGAACGCGGGATTCTTCGCACCCGCTGTGGCGGGAGCTTATGCAGTTCCGTAATTTTCTTTTGTCGGCGCTTCACTCTGACGACGAGGCCGCGCTTACACCTCATTTGAAGGAAGTCAGTCTTTCGCGGGGGCAGGTTCTGTACCAGCCCGGCGATGAGGCGGACCTGATCTATTTCCCCTCCAGCGCCTGCATCTCGGTCGTCGCGATCATGGTCGATGGCCGGACCTTCGAGACCGGCACCATCGGACGGGAGAGCGCCGGCGGCCTGGTCGACGCCATGGCGGGCGCCCAGGTCTCCAACCGCGTCTTCATTCAGCTCGCCGGCGGCGCCATGACGCTACCGGCCGCCGTCTTCCGCGCTCGCCTCAAGGTGAGCCCGAGCCTGACGCGCCTGGCGCTGCTGCACCTGCGTGCGATCATCCGCCAGGCGGAGACCTCGGCGGCCTGCAACATCGCCCACAACGCTGATGCGCGTTTGGCCCGCTGGCTGCTGATGACCGAGGACCGGGTCGGCGGCGCCACCTTCCCGCTGACCCAGGAGTACATGTCGGTGATGACCGGCGTGCAGCGGACGACGGTCAGCATGATGGCCGCCGCACTCAAGCGCGACGGAATCATCGACTATTCCCGCGGCAATGTGGTGATCATCGACCAGCCAGCGCTGAAGACGCGGGCCTGCGAATGCTACGGCGAGATGGAACGCCAGTTCCTGCAGCTGCAGGCGGAACGGGACTAGGACGTCGACGCCGCGGCGGACTGGCGGCGTCGCTTGACACGCAAACGTCACAACGACACCCAATAAAGCTTGAGTGCAGGGCGCGGGGACGGTGATGGCGGACGGGGAGCAGAAGCTGGAGGCGGCGCTTGCCGTGGCGACTACGCCGCGGGTCTTCTCGCCGGACGCGGTTCAGCTCCTGCGCAACACCCAGGCCATCCAGTACCAGCTCAGCCAGATGGCGGACCAGAAGGCGTCCATGCTACTGGCCATCACCTTCGTGATCTTCTCGCTGACGCTCGGTCAGGCGCGCGGGATGATCGCCCCTAGTCCGCCGGTCCTCATCCTGGGTGGGTTCGCCTTCCTGGCGGCGGTGCTGGCGGTCTTCGCGGTGCTGCCCCAGGTGAAGACCTCAGTCGCTCCGGGCGCCGAGGCCAACATCCTGTTCTTCGGCGCATTCCATCGCATGGAAGAGCAGGCCTATATCGACGCCTTGATCGACCGGCTTACGGACAGCGAGACGGTCTTCCAGGCCTTCGCCCGCGACATCTATCAGAATGGCCGAGTGCTCGCGGGGAAGAAGTATCGGCTGTTGGGCTATGCCTATCGGGTGCTGCTGCTCGGGCTCTTCTGCAGCGGCTCCGCGTTCGTGGCCCCCATGATCGCACACGGGCTGGGGCCTCGCTAGCCGGCAGCCTTGGGCGCCTTGGCCTCCGGCGCCTTCGCCGCCTTGCCGCCCGGCCCCGACGATCAAGACGCTGCCGACCACCATCGGCCGGCATCGGCCGGTTTGGCCAGCCGAGGAAGGCCCGCACCTGAACGGCGACTAAACAGGCGGCTCAGCTTCGCCTCAGCGCGCCGGGCGCAACCTTGTCAACGATCCGCCCAGACCGGCGCGGGAGAAGGTGCACGTCAATGCTGAATAGCCGCGCTGTGGATTGGGCCCCGCTTGATCACGCCGCCAAGCCGCCCGTGAAGGTGGGCGACATGGTCTCCGCCGACGCCGGCGGCATGCCGATCTACCGGGTCATGGCCTTCGAGGAAGGCCGCGCCTGGGTCGCCACGGCCAAGGGCGCGCCGGCCCGGGCCATGCCGCTCGACGGCTTCCGCTGGCGTGCCGCCGACGCCTGACGCGGCCCGACGAACCAGGGTTTACGAGGCGCATCATCTCTGGCCAAATCGCCCCGGCAACTCGGGGGAGTAACGCCATGGCGGATGCTGTGATGGGCGCGCGGCCGAAGGCTGTTTCGCCGCGCCAATTCTATGTCTGGATGGCCGGAAGCTGCTTCCTGATCGCGGTGATCGGCTTCCTGCCAACCTATTGGATGCCGCTGGCCAGGGGCAGCTTCAGGGCTGAGCCCATGGTCCACATCCACGGACTGCTGATGTTCGGCTGGGTGACCTTCTTCTTCACCCAGGCGTGGCTAGTGGCGCAGGGCAAGGTCCTGTCGCATCGCACCTGGGGGATGCTGGGCGTCTCGATCATGACCGGCATCGCATTCATCGTGCCGACCATCGTCTCGCTGCGGCTGGCCCAGGCCGCGACGCCGGGCGAGCCGGCGCAGGCGGTGCATGACGCCCGCGCCTTCACCTGGGTGACCATCAGCGCGCTGCTGTTCTTCGTTCCGGCCTTCGTGCTGGCGGTCGTCAAGCTGAAGGACAGCGAGGCCCACAAGCGGCTGATCCTGCTGGCCACCATCTCCATGCTGGGCGCGCCGATCGCCCGCTGGTTCATCTTCGCCGCGCCGCCGGCGCCGCCGTGGCCGGCGGGCCTGCCCGACATCTCCAGCCCGCCGATCATGATCGCCATCATCGCCGCCCTGATCGGCGACATCCTGCTGGGCGTGGCGGTGGTCTACGACTGGCGCACGCGGGGCAAGGTGCACCCGGTCTATCTCGTCGGCGGCGCGATCCTGCTCGCGATGCACCTGACCACTGGCCGGGTGGCCAATTCCGCCACCTGGCAGAGCGCGGCCATCGCCATCGGCAAGCTCGGCCTGCCAACCTAGCGGTCAGCCCCTCTGGATCGGGGCGCGCCCCTGTGACATGCAGGAGGCGTGAACAACGATATCTGAAGGGAATGCCGGTGCTGAAGGTCTCGAAAGCGGCGAGCGCCGTGGCGCTGGTCATGGCCCTGACACCGGCCGGCGCCTGGTCGCAACCGGCCGCGCCGGCGGCGGCGATCCCGTCCTTCCCGCCGGGTCCGGACTATGCCGGCGTGGCGGGCAGCGCGGCGGAAAACGCGCGGATCGCGGCGCTCTGCGGCGCCAACCGCAACGCCAAGGACGGCTACGCGCCGACGCCGCTGCTGCCCGACCAGACCAAGGCGCCCAAGCCCTCCAAGACCCAGGCCTTCAGGATCGAGACCGTGGCCAAGCTCGACCGCTCGGTGGGTCTGGCCTTCCTGCCCGACGGCAAGCTCCTGGTCTCCCAGCGCGCCGGCGGTCTGCGCACCGTCGACGCCAAGGGGCAGGTGTCCGAACCGCTGAAGGGAACGCCGGAGATCGCCGGCGTCATGGGCACCAGCAACACCGGTCCGGTGCTCGACCGCGACTTCGCCAAGACCCGCACCGTCTACTACGGCTACACCGCCGCGCCGCCGGCCAAGGGCGAGCCGTTCACGGGCCGGATCATGAAGGCCAGGCTCTCGGCTGACGACATGAGCCTCGAAGACGCCAAGACCATCTACGAGGACAAATACCTGAGCCCGCGCCGCATTGTGCAGGCCAGGGACGGGACCCTGCTGATCGCGTCGGCCGAGGTGGCCGACCGCGGCCCGAACCCGCAGTCGATGACCGATCCGCGCGGCAAGATCCTGCGCATCGCCACCGACGGCTCGATCCCCAAGGATAATCCCTACCTGAAGACCGCCGGCGCCAATCCGGCGCTCTACGCCGTGGGCTTCCGCGACATCCAGGCGGCCGCGCTCGACCCGGCCACGGGCCAGCTGTGGGTAGGCGAGAACGAGCCCATGGGCGGCGACGAGCTGAACCGTATCAAGGGCGGCGCGAACTACGGCTTCCCGATCATCAGCTACGGCCGCCAGAACAACGGCGGCATGATCAACGGCGGCAAGACCGTCCAGCAGGGGCTGGAACAGCCGGTCTACTACTGGACGCCGTCGATCGCGCCATCCGGCATGGCCTTCTACACCGGCAAGGCCCTGCCGGCCTGGACCGGCAGCGTCTTCGTCGGCGCCATGTCCGGCCAGCAGCTGGTGCGGCTGCAGATGAAGAACGGCCGCGTGGTCGCCGAGGAAAAGCTGCTCCTCGACCAGTGCAAGCGCATGAAGGACGTGAGCCAGGGTCCCGACGGCCTGATCTACCTGATCACCGACATGAGCCCGAGCGAGATCCTGCGCATCGCCCCAGCCGGGAAGTAGCGAAACGATCTAGAGCCGAGCGTTCACGAATTGAATCGCGCGGCCCACAGGCCGCCGGCGCGCAGCGCTTCATCAGGCCCCGTATCGATCCACGCCGCCACCACGCTCGTGAGCTCGGCGATGTTGATCGGCTTGCCGATGTGGCCGTTCATTCCGGCCGCCGCGCCGGCGGCGGCGTGCTCCGGCAGCACGTTGGCGCTCAGCGCTATGATGGGCGTGCCGCTGTTGGGCGAGGCGTCGTTGCGGATCGCCCGGGCGGCTGTGAAACCGTCCATCCCCGGCATCTGAAGGTCCATCAGGATCAGGTCGAAGGGCCGCGCCCGGGCGGCGGCCACCGCCTCGACGCCGCCCGCGGCCTCCTCGACGGAATAGCCGGTGGCCTCGAGGAGGGTGCGCACCAGCTCGCGATTGATATCGAGGTCGTCGACCACGAGGATCCGGGACGACCGGGCGGCCGGCTCGCGGCGAACCGCCACGACCGGCTCCATCTCCCGAAGTTCGGCGGGCGGGGAGGCCACCCAGAAGGTGAAGCAGGAGCCCTCGCCGACCGCGGAGGCGACGCTGATCTCGCCGCCCATCAGCTCGACGAGCGCCTTGCAGATCGACAGCCCAAGCCCGGTTCCCCCGTGGTTCCGGGTCACAGAACTGTCGGCCTGAGAGAACCGATGGAAGAGACGTCCCACCTTGTCCGCGGGCACGCCGCAGCCGGTGTCGGACACGGTCACACAGAGCCGGTTCGTCGCCGCGTCGTGCGCCACAGTGACCACCACGGACCCCTGGGCGGTGAATTTGATCGCATTCCCAAGAAGGTTGAGCATGACCTGACGCAGGCGCGAGCCGTCGGCGTCGAGCACAGGGGGGACGTCGTCGTCGATGTCGAGCCTCGTGGTCAGACCCTTGGCCGCCGCCTGGGTCGCAACTATCGCCAGCGTGTCCTCGAAGAAGGGGCCGACCTCGAATGGCAGTGGATCGAGCTCTACGTGACCCGTCTCCAGCTTGGAGAAATCCAGGATGTCGTTGACCACCGCCAACAGCGTCTGGCCGCTCGAGGCGATCCGGCTGACGTAGGTCACCGCCGTCGGCGGCAGGTCCGGCATGCGGTTCAGAAGGTCCGAGAACCCGATGATCCCGGTCAGCGGGGTTCGGATCTCGTGGCTCATGTTGGCCAGGAAGTCCGACTTGGCTTCCGCGGCCGCTTCCGCCTGTAGCACCGCCGCGTCGAGCCGCCGGCGCTTGTCCGTCAGGTCGTCCTGGACCGTCCGGAGCAGCCCGAAGGCGGCCACAGGACTGGCGAACAGGGTGAACAGCATCAGGGGTTGATGGCCGACCAGCAGGCCGCCGGCCGCGCCGAACTGAGCGATCGCGACGGCGAGCACGGGCGGGACAAGATTCAGCGCCAACCGGCGCGGATGGGCGTAGTCCCGGGCGAGGGTCTGGAACAGGACCAGGCCCATGAGCGTCACGCCGAAGGTCTGGGCCGCCCCGGTGTGCAGGGCCACGAGATAGAAGGCTGCGGCCGAATGTCCGCCGTTGCTGATCCACGAAAGCGCCGCCGCGGCGCGTGACTCGCGACTGGAGGCGGGCCGCCAGTGCTGCTGCGCGGCGGCCACGACGAGCATCGCGGCCAGCCAGCTCAGCGCCAGGCGCCAGCCTGAAACAGGAAAGGCGGCGAGTGCGGTCAGCAGCGGCAACAACAGGCCGGAAGCTCGCCGGAACATCGCCATCGCCTGGCGGCGAAATGCAGGGACATCGGACTCTTGTTCGTCGTTTCCGCCCGACCGCATCGCGCCGCACTCCGGTTTACTGTCGCGGATACTACCGAAAATTGTTGAAGGACCCTTTCAGGTTGCCGGGGTTTTCAGGGCCGCGCCCGAGCCTCTTTTCGACATCCTTGGAAAGGGACAAACTCCCAGGCGAAGGCTTCTCAAGTTTCTCCGGCGAAGTGGAGGAGTTCGACGCATGCCTAAGGCGACAGTCGCGGACTTGCTGGCCCGGACCTTGGCGAATGCCGGGGTGAAGCGGGTCTGGGGCGTGACGGGCGACAGCCTGAACGGCTTCAACGACAGCCTGCGCCGGTTTGGCGAGCTCGACTGGATGCATGTGCGTCACGAGGAAGTCGCCGCCTTCGCCGCCGGCGCCGAGGCGGCCGTCACGGGCGGCCTGGCGGTCTGCGCCGGCAGCTGCGGTCCCGGCAATCTGCACCTGATCAACGGCCTGTTCGACTGTCACCGCAGCCACGTCCCGGTGCTCGCCATCGCCGCACAGATTCCCTCCTCGGAGGTGGGCCTCGGCTATTTCCAGGAGACCCATCCGCAGCAGCTGTTCCGGGAGTGCAGCCACTTCGTCGAGCTGGTGTCCAACCCGGCCCAGATGCCTGGCGTGCTGCATCGCGCCATGCGCTCGGCGATCGGCCAGCGCGGGGTGGCCGTGGTCGTCATCCCAGGCGACGTCGCGCTGGCGGAGGCGCCCGCGGGGGCCGACGGCGCCTGGCCCGCCCTGGGTCAGCCGCGCATTGCGCCCGCGGACGCCGATCTGGACCGTCTCGCGGCCCTGATCGATGCATCGAAGGCCGTGACCATCCTCTGCGGCAGCGGGTGCGCCGGCGCGCATGACGAAGTGGTTTCGCTCGCGCGAACGCTCAGCGCGCCGGTCGTGCACGCCCTGCGGGGCAAGGAGCATGTTGAGTGGGAAAACCCGTTCGACGTCGGCATGACGGGCCTGATCGGCTTCGCCTCCGGCTATTACGCCATGCTGGGCTGCGATCTGCTGCTGATGCTCGGCACGGACTTTCCCTATCGGCCATTCTACCCGACGGGGGCGAAGGTCGCGCAGGTTGACCGCGACCCGGGGGCCTTGGGCAAGCGGGTCGCCCTGGACCTGGGCGTGGTCGGCGATGTCGGCGAGACGGTCCGGGCGCTGTCGCCGCGTCTCAAGGCAAAGACCGATGAGCGCTTCCTGCAATCGGCCCGCAAACACTACGCCAAGGCGCGCGAAGGTCTCGACGATCTGGCGCAGCCGTCGGCGGCCGGGCGGCCGATCCATCCGCAATACCTGACCCGGCTGGTGAGCGAGCTGGCTGACGACGACGCGATCTTCACGGCCGACGTCGGCACGCCCACGGTCTGGGCGGCGCGCTACCTGGCGATGAACGGTCGGCGCCGGCTGATCGGCTCGTTCAACCACGGCTCCATGGCAAACGCCCTGCCCCAGGCGATCGGCGTGCAGGCGGCCTTTCCCGGGCGCCAGGTCGTCGCCCTTTGCGGCGACGGCGGCTTCAGCATGCTGATGGGCGACTTCATTTCGCTCAGCCAGCTCGGCTTGCCGGTCAAGGTGGTCGTCTATGACAACGGATCGTTGGGCTTCGTCGCCATGGAAATGAAAGCCGCCGGGTTCCTCGATACCGGCACGGACCTCAACAACCCTGACTTCGCCGCCATGGCCCAGGCGATGGGCGTCAAGGGGATCAGGGTCGAGCAGTCTGCGGACATGGCGTCGGCGCTGAAGGACGCCTTCGCCCATCCCGGCCCGGTGCTGGTCGATGCGATTACGGCGAAGCAGGAACTGGCCATGCCGCCGAAGATCAAACTCGAACAGGCCAAGGGCTTCAGTCTGTTCATGTTGAAGGCGATCATCAGCGGGCGCGGCGACGAGGTGGTCGAACTTGCCGAGACCAATCTCCTGCGCTGACACCTAGAGGAGCTCGATGGCGGCGCGAGAGACTGGTGCGGACTTGGCCGCCTTCGTCGTGCGCTGCGTCGCAGCGGCCTTGCTGGCGTACCTCCTGGCGAGCGCGGTGGGGCTGTCGCACCCGCTCTGGGCCTGCATCTTTGCGCTGATCACCTCGCAGGACAGCCTGTCGACGCCTGTCCTGAAAACGGTTGGCGGCCGGGTGATCGGCACAGTCGTCGGGGTCGTCGTCGCCATCGCGGTGGGCCTGGCCGCGAGCCGCTTCGGTCTGGCCATGGTCCCTCAGCTGGCGATGGCCGTCACGATCTGCGCCCTGATCGCATGGCGGCGGCCCGCCATCCAGCTATGCCTCTGGACGGCGCCCATCGTTCTGATGAGCACGGCGCCGGCGGAGTCCAACGTCACCGTCGGCATCGATCGCGGCTGCGAGGTGATCCTCGGCGTGCTGGTCGGGGGCGCGCTCCATTTCGCCGCGGCCAAGCTCGGCCCTGGCCGGGCCGATCGGTAGGTTCCACGGATCGCTGGGCTGCGCAGAGCCGACAGCGTGGCGACCAGCGTCACCAGGGGGGCTGCGAACAGCTTCGCCGAGCCCGCAAGTCTTCGTGGTGGTGGTTGTCTCGATGCGCCCCTTGCCGCTACGCTCCTGGCGGTAAGTGGTGGGGCATCCATGTTTGTGCGAAGCGTCGTTTCGGTAGGGCTGGGAGCCTTGCTTCTTGCCGGCTTGCCCCGCGCCGCGGCGGCGCAGACGGACGAGATCCAAGTCTACAACGCCCAGATCGCCGAGCCCGGTGTCTTCAACCTGACCCTGCACGACAATTTCACCCCCGATGGCCGCAAGACGCCGGCGTTTCCGGGCGCAATCGTTTCGAACGGCTCGCTGAACGGCGTGCCCGAGTGGGCCTATGGCGTGACACCCTGGTTCGAGGCGGGCCTCTACCTGCCGCTCTACAGCTTTCCCCGGGACGGCGGCGTCCAGCTGGACGGGTTCAAACTCCGCGCCCTCTTCGTCGAACCTGACGCCGCCAAGCAGACCTTCTTCTACGGCGTCAATTTCGAGTTCAGCTTCAACTCCAAGCACTGGGACCCCAGCCCTTACACCCAGGAAATCCGCCCCATCGTCGGCTGGCGGTTCGGCAAGATGGACCTGATCGTCAATCCGATCCTGGACAATAGCTGGAAGGGCTTTTCACGCCTCGACTTCGCGCCGGAGACCCGCATCGACTACAATTTCTCGGATAAGTGGGCGATCGCGGCGGAGGAATACGACGACTTCGGCGAGTTGCGCCATTTCGACCCGGCCAGCCGACAGGCGCACCAGCTCTTCGCGGTGGTCGATTACAACGGCAAGCCCATCAACGTGGAAGGCGGCGTGGGGTTTGGCCTGAACTCCGCCAGCGATCGACTGACCTTGAAGCTCATCCTGTCGCGCGACCTGAACTAGGGGGTTCGAAAGGAATTTGAGGGGGCCGCGCTTCGAGGCCGA
>NZ_SSMZ01000229.1 GCF_004799395.1 Phenylobacterium sp. | reverse complement strand
GCGGGGCTTCGTTCCGACCCAGGACCAATTCGACGCCTGGCTCGGTGCGCTCACAGTGGCCACGGACGAGGAGACGCCGCTTCGCGCCGCGGCGCTTCAAGCCTATCTCCGCTTCGGCAAAGGACTGCACCCGGCGCGGCTGAACCTGGCCGACTGCTTCGCCTACGCCTTGGCTAAGCAACTCGACGCGCCCCTGCTCTACAAGGGCGACGATTTCGCCAAGACGGACATCCGCTCGGCGTGTCAGCCGACGTAGCCCGCCGCGCGGCGCAGGCGATCGTTGATCGCTTCGCCGAGCCCGTCACCCGGGATGGGCGCCACGGCGATGGCTGAAGCGCCGGAGCGGTCGGCGGCGCGCAGGTAGGCGAAGAGGTTGGCGGCGGCCTCGGCCAGATCGCCCGCCGGGCTGAGGTTCAGGGGCTCCGGGAAGCCCGCACCGAAACCCAGCCAGACTTCGCCATCGCGCGGCTCCGTGGCGTTGAGGCGCATCGGCAGGTCAGGAGCGTAGTGGCGGGCCAGGCGGCCGGGCGACCGCTTGGCGTCGGCCTCGGCTTCGCTGAGCGGGCCGACCACGGCCTCGATCTCGGCGCGGGTGACGGCGCCGGGGCGCAGGAGACGCGGGAGGTCCAGCAGGGCGACGACCGTCGATTCCAGACCGATCCGGCAGGGCCCGCCGTCCAGGCCCGCGGCGGCCGCGGCGCCGGTCTCGGCCATGGCGTCGGCGAAGGTGGTGGGGCTGGGGCGGCCGGACCGGTTGGCGGAAGGGGCGACGAGCGGGCCGCCGAAGGCTTCCAAAAGGGCGTGGGCCAAGGGATGGGCGGGCGCGCGGACGGCCACGGTGTCGAGACCCGCGCGGGCCAGGTCGCACACCGCCCGCTCATCCGCCACCGGCAGCACCAGGGTCAAGGGGCCAGGCCAGAACCTCGCCGCCAGCCGCTCGGCCTGCTCGTCGAAGCGGGCGATCCGGCGTGCGGTCGCGACCTCCGCCACATGGGCGATCAGGGGATTGAAGGCGGGCCGGCCCTTGGCCTCATAGACCTTGGCCACAGCGCGCGGATCGGACGCGTCGGCCGCCAGTCCATAGACCGTCTCGGTCGGCAGGATGACCAGCCCGCCGGCCCGTAGCGCGGCGGCGGCGTTTTCGATGTCGGCGGCGGCGTCCACGGCGGCTCGTTACACCGCCGCGGGGGCGAACGCCTACTTGGGTTTGCGGAACTTGTAGATGAACTGGTCGGTGTGGCCGCGGATCGCCTTGTCGAAGACGATCTTCTTCAGGTCGTCGCCGGGGTTCTTGAGCGCCGTGCTTTCACCCACGAAGACGAAGCCTGCCGCGGTCACCTGCTGCTTGACGGTGGCCGGGTCGATGCGGTGCAGGGTGTCGGTGTCGCGCATGGCGGAGCCGGCCTCGGCGGTGTGGTCGACCACCAGGAAGACGCCGCCCGGCTTGAGCGCCTTGAAGACCTCGCGGTTCAGGACCATCGGGTCGATCTTGCCCATGAACTTGTCCGGATAGTCGTGATAATTCTGGACCGTGAACACCAGATCCACCGGCTCCGGCGTCGAGAATTCCGCGCCGGGCTGCAGGATGACCGAGGTGTTGGGATAGCCGGTCCGGGCCAGGCCCTGGTTCTTGATCGGGTCGGGCTGGGCCTCCTTGGCGTATTCGTTCGGCCAGATCATGTAGACGTGGCCCTTCTCGCCCACGATCTTCGAGAACACCTTGGTGAAGTAGCCAGAGCCCGGAATCAGGTCGACGACCTTGTCCCCCGGCTTCACGCCGGAGAAGGCGATGACCTCGGCGATGTGGCGGCGGGCATCGGCGTCGCGATCGTCGTCGCGACCCTTGTCGGAGACGGCGGCGGCCACATAGGCCGGGATGGCGGGGGCTGCGACCACGACGGCCGCGGCGAGGCTGGCGGCAGCGCAGGCGGCCAGGAGCAGGGTTCTCATCGGCAGGTCCTAAGGCCGGTGTGGCGAAGCTACCGGCAAGCTTCGGCCAGCGCCGAACCAAGTCAACGGCGCGGACCTACCGCTTGTCGCTCGCTGCGGTCGTTTGAGCGTTCAGTTGGACCCGGACCGTCACCTTGGCCGGCACCTGGTCGGTGGCGGTGAACTCGCCCTGGCCTACGCCGAACAGCGTCCGGTCGAGTGTGGCTTCGCCGCTCATCTGGGCCTTGTCGCCGACGATCTTCAGCTTGAACGGCAGGTCCACAGGCTTGGCCACGCCGCGCAGGTCGAGCGTCCCATGGGCCACATAGGCGCCCTCGGCCTTCTTCTCGAACTTCGTGGCCGTGAACACCGCCTTGGGATGCGCCGCCGCATCGAACCAGTCGCTGGCGGGCAAGGAGGCGTCGCGCTGATCGTCGCCGGTCTTCGCCGAGGTCATGTCGATGGTCACGACGACCTTGGATTTGTCGAGGGCGTCGGGGCCGAAGACAATGTCGGCCTTCCAGCTGTTGAACCGGCCATGGACGGCGTCGCCGCTCCAGCTGGTCTGGAAGTTCAGGCTGGAGCCGGGGGCGACCTTCCAGGTCACGGCGCCGGTCGGCGCGGGCTTGGGCGTGGCGGCGGCGGCCGGCGCAGCCGCCGTCCCAGCGGCGGGCGCGGCAGGGGCCTCAGGCAGGAAGGGCGCAGGCGGCGCGGCCTCGGCCGGCGGCGGCCCGGACGCCGGATGCGGCGGCTGCACCAGTTTGCCGAATGCCAAGGCGCCGACGACCGCCAGCGCGATCACGAGCAGGCGCACCTCCCACCAGCGGCCGGAAACGGCCCCAGGCGCCATGCGCGCCAGGACCGGCGTGTTGCGCTCGAAGAATTGATGCTTCAACGCCCCGCCCACGTGCAGGAGGAAGAGGCCGTAGAGGCCAAACGCCAGGAGGCCATGGCCCTTCTGGCCGATCTCGCGGGCAATCTGCTTGGCGGCCGGCGCAAGCGCGTCCGTCCCGGGAATGTTGGCCAGGGGCAGCGTCCAGAAGAGGATCGTCGGGATCGCCGTCTTGCTGGTCGAGACCATCAGCCAGCCGGTCAGCGGCATGCCGATCATGACCACGTAGAAGCCCCAATGGACGATCGTCGAGAGCACCTTCTCCCAGGGCGCCAAGCCCGCGGCGTGCGGCGGCGGCGGATTGGTCAGTCGCCAGCCGAGGCGAAGGATGCTCAGCACCAGGATCGTCATGCCGATCGACTTGTGCAGCTGCGTGAGCGCGAAGCCCTCCGGCGTCTTGCCGTCCATCCGCCAGGCGATCGAAACCTGGGCGACGATAGCGAGCGCGATCACCCAGTGCAGGACGATGGCGACGAGGGCGTAGCGGCTCTTGCCGCCCAGGCCCGGGGCGTTGCGCGCGTTGGTCATGGATGCCTTTCCAGCGAAGCTCGGCCCCTACCACTACTTCTTCTCGAACTCGACCTCGATGATCACGTCAACCTCGTCGCTGGTGAACTGGTTGAGGATCAGGCCGGTGAGACCGAAGTCGGACCGCTTGATCTGGGTCGCGCCGGAAAAGCCCAGGCGCGTGCCGATCGGGGTGACGCCGTGCCCGGCGCCGTCGAAGGTCACGTCAAGGGTCACCGGCCTGGTCACCCCGTGGAAGGTCAGGTCGCCGGTGACGGAGCCCTTGCCGTCGGCGCCGCCCGCCACCGACGTCGAGACGAAGGTGATGGTCGGATATTTGTCGGGTTCGAAGTAGCCGGCGATCTGCTTGTCGAAGGCGTTGTCGTGGGTGTCTACCGACTTCGGGTCGACGGTGAAGTTGACCTTGGTCTCCCGCCAATTGGCCGGGTCGTAGGTGAAGGACCCATCCAGGCCGTCCATGCGCAGGGTGTAGTGCGAGAAACCCATGTGGACGATCTTCACCGTCAGGCTCGCGTGCCTCTTGTCGAGGAGGTAGTCGCCGGCGGGCACCTTGGCCGGGTCGGTCGTCGAAGGCGCCGCGACGGCTGCGCCACCGAGGCCGAGGATCAGCGCAAGGATGGCGGCGCCGATGCGGATCATGGTCTAACTCTCCAGGTCGCGGCCAAGATGGGCCGCCGAACCTAGCCGAAAGTCCGCCGCAGCGGATTTACGGCGTATGAGCCACCGGACTTGCCCGGCGGCGGCGCGCGACCTATCGCTTACCGCGTCAGCAACGGGGGTGCGCGTGATCCGATTGGGCTTGAGAGCTGCCATGGCGGCATGCGTCGCCCTTCTCGCCGCGGGTCCCGCCGGCGCGGTCGACGGGCCCGCCATCACCCTTTATCGCCACGCCACCCTGATCGACGGGACCGGCGGGCCGCTACGGCCAGCCATGTCCGTGCTTGTCGAGGGCGAGCGGATCAAGGCCGTGGCGCCCGACGCCGAGCTGACCGCGCCCGCCGGCGCCAAGATCGTGGATCTGACCGGCAAGTTCCTGGCGCCCGGGCTGATCGACAGTCACGAGCACCTGGCGACGCCGCCCAACCGCCGCGCCGCCGAGGCGAACATGCGCCGCGACCTCTATGGCGGGGTCACCGCCATCCGCGACATGGCCGATGACCTTCGCTCGGTGGCCGAGCTGGCGCGCGAGTCCCGCGCCGCCGAGGTTCCAGGGCCGGACATCTATTACGCCGCCCTGATGGCAGGGCCGTCCTTCTTCGTCGACCCGCGCACCCATGCGGCGAACTTTGGCGTCGAACCGGGCCATGCGCCGTGGATGCAGGCGATCGACGCCCAGACCGACATTCCCAACGCCATCACCCTGGCGAAGGGGACATCGGCCACCGCCATCAAGATCTACGCGAACCTGCCGCCGGACCTGGTGGAGAAGATCGCGAAGGAGGCCCACCGCCAGGGCATGGTCGTCTGGACCCACAGCGCCATCTTCCCGACCACGCCGGAGGAGGTGCTGGCCGCGCACCCCGATGTGACCTCGCACACCTGCTACATGGCCTATCAGGTGGTCGGCGTGCCGGCGTCCTATCAAGCCCGCGTGCCGGTCGACCCGAAGAGCATGATCGGCGGCGACAACCCGGTCATGGCCCACCTGTTCGCGCGGATGAAGGCGCAGGGCACGCTGCTGGACCCCACCTTGCGCGTCTATGCCGAGGACGCCGAGCGGTTCGCCAAGAATCCAAAGGGCCGCCCGCCGCTCTGCCCGCTGGACCTGGCCGCGGCCCTGACCCGCCAAGCGTTCCGCGCCGGGGTGCCGTTGTCCACCGGAACCGACGGGATCGCGCCGGCCACCGATCCCTGGCCCACCGTCTATGACGAGATCGCACTCTTGGTCAGGAAGGCCGGCCTCACCCCGGCCCAGGCGATCCATGCGGCCACCGAGGTTGGGGCCCGCGCCGCGGCGCAAGGCGCCGACATGGGAACCGTCGCGCCGGGCAAGCTCGCCAATCTGATCGTGCTCGGCCGCGATCCGACCGCCGACGTGGAGAACCTGAAGAGCCTGGAGACCAGCATCAAGCGCGGCCGCGCCTATCCCCGCGCCGACTTCAAGCCGCCCACCGAACAGGAACTGAGAGACGCCCCATGAGCCTCGACCGCCGAACCGTCCTGGCTCTGGGCGCCGCCGCTGCCGCACCCGCGTTCGCGGCGCCCGCCGATCCCATCGCCGGCTGGACGGTGATCAATGCGCTGGGCGGCCTGAACGACCCCAACCATCCGGGCGAGGGGCCCGAAAAGATCACCCCGCGCATGCTGGCCGACGCCCGCGCGTCCGGCGAGACTGCGGTGAATGTGACGCTCGGCTACGTGTTCGGACCGCAAGAGCCGTTCGAGACCACGGTGCGCGACGTGGCCCACTGGGACAGCTTGGTCCGCGCCCATCCGAACGACCTGCAGAAGGTCCTCACCGTCGCCGACATCGCTCGCGCCAAAGCGGGCAAGAAGACTGGCCTTATCTATGGCTTCCAGAACTGCGCGATGATGGGCCAGGACGCCAAGCGCGTGGACATCTTCGCCGACATGGGCGTGCGGGTGTTCCAGCTCACCTACAACAACGCCAACCAGCTGGGCGACGGCTCTATGGCGCCGGAGGGCCGTGGCCTGACGCCTTTCGGCCGCGAGGTGGTCGAGCGCATCAACGCCAACCGCTGCATGGTGGACCTCAGCCACTCCGGTCGGCAGATCTGCCTCGACGCCGCGCGGGTCTCGAAACAGCCGATCTCGATCAACCACACCGGCTGCCGCGCCGTCACCGACCTGCCGCGCAACAAGACGGACGAGGAACTGCGCCTGGTCGCCGAGAAGGGCGGCTTCGTCGGCATCTATTTCATGCCGTTCCTGAACCTCTCCGGCCACGCCACGGCGGCCGACGTCGTGGCCCACATCGAATACGCGTTGAAGATCTGCGGCGAAGACCACGTAGGCATCGGCACCGATGGCGGTACGACGCCGATCGACGACCTGGAGGCCTACAAGGCGGCCCTGACCAAGGAGCACGAGGACCGGGTCCGCGCCGGCATTTCGGCGCCCGGCGAGCGGGCCGACACCCACCCCTTCGTCGACGATCTTCGCGGGCCGGACCAGTTCCGCAAGCTGGCGCGGCTGCTGGAACAGCGCGGCCACAAGCCGGCCCGCGTCGAGAAGATCCTCGGCGGCAACTTCGTGCGCTACGCCCACGACATCTGGGCCGCGCAGGCTTAAGAGAAGCGCCGATCTGAGCTGGAGCCGTCCATGACCTTCCGCGCGCCCGTCCGGGACCTCGCCTTTGCGCTGTCCAGCGTCGGTCACGACGCCCTGATCGCCCGGGCCTTCCCCGACCTCGACAGCGACACGGTCGCGGCGGTGCTGGAGGCGGCCGGCGGCTTTGCCGCCGATGTGCTGGCCCCACTGAACCGCGGCGGCGACGTGGCTGGCGCGCGCTACGAGAACGGCAAGGTCAGCGCCGCGCCCGGCTTCGCCCAGGCCTACCAGGCCTTCGTTGAAGGCGGCTGGAACTCGCTGAGCGCCGACCCGGACCATGGCGGCCAGGGCCTGTCGAAGGCCATGGAGCTGGCGGTCTTCGAGATGGTCCACTCGGCCAACATGGCCTTCGGTCTTTGCCCGATGCTGACCCAGGGCGCCATCGAGGCCATCGCCCTGCACGGCACTGACCGGCAGAAGCGCCTGGTGCTGCCGAAGCTGGTCTCCGGCGAATGGACCGGCGCCATGTGCCTGACCGAGCCGCAGGCCGGGTCCGACCTCTCGGCGCTCACCGCCATGGCCCGGCCGGACGGCCAGGGTGGCTGGCGCCTCTCGGGCCAGAAGATCTTCATCACCTGGGGCGACCACGACGCCGCCGAGAACATCTGCCACCTG
>NZ_SSMZ01000228.1 GCF_004799395.1 Phenylobacterium sp. | reverse complement strand
TAGCCTGTGGCAAGGACGTCATCGGCCACGACGGCGCCGTACCGGCGATCCCGGGTGTGAAACTCGGCGATGGCCGCCTTCAGGTGCTCGGGCGAATAGTCCGGCCACAGCACGTCCTGGAACACGAACTCCGCGTAGGCCGCTTCCCACAGGACGAAATTGGAAAGCCGTTGTTCCCCCGAGGGTCGCACGATCAGGTCGGGCGGCGGCAGCTCGGAGGTCGACAGATACTGGGCGAACCTGGCTTCGCTCATGTCGGCGATCTTGGCGCGGCCGGCGGCCACATCCTCGGCGAATCGCCGGGCGGCGTCGGCGATGTCGGCCTGACCGCCATAGTTGAAGGCGATGGTGAGGAAGAGCTTCTTGTTGTGCGCCGTGCGCGCCTCAGCCTCGCGGCAGATCTTCACCAGGTCGCGCGACAGGCCCTCTTCGCGGCCGATCACGCGGACCCGCACGCCTTCGCGCTCCAGTCGCGGCAGGTCGCTGCGGAAATAGCGCTGCGGCAGGGCCATCAACTCGGCGACTTCGGCCACCGGGCGGCTCCAGTTCTCGGTGGAGAAGCCGAACACCGTCAGCCAGCGGATGCCAAGGTCCTGGGCCGACTGGACGATCCGCTTCAGCGCATCGGCGCCGGCCTGGTGGCCCACCGTGCGGGGCAAGCCGCGGCGTTTCGCCCAGCGCCCGTTGCCATCCATGACAATGGCCACGTGCAGTTGCGCCTGATCCCCCAAATCGGGATCGGACGCACCGGCGGGCGGCGTGTTCTCTTGGACGGCCATGGAAGTGGAACGGGTCCTTACGGCTTTCGGCTGCGCTTTCCGCCGAAACTAGGGCTAAACGTGCATGATCTCTTGTTCTTTGGTTTTCAAGGCTTCGTCCACGCGCTTGATCGCCTCATCCGTGAGCTTCTGAATTTCGCTCTCCAGCCGCTTTTCCTCGTCCTGGCTGATGACGTGGGCCTTCTCGGCGGCGCGAAGATCTTCGTTGGCGTCTCGGCGCACATTTCGCACCGCGATCCGCTGCTGCTCGGCGTATTTGCCGGCGACCTTCACCAGGTCCTTGCGGCGCTCCTCGGTGAGCGGCGGGATCGGGATGCGCAGGTTCTGGCCATCCGTGACCGGATTGAGCCCGAGGCCCGCGGAGCGGATCGCTTTCTCCACCGAGATCACCAACGCCTTGTCCCAGACGCTGACACTGATCATCCGCGGCTCCGGCACGGAAACCGCGCCCACCTGGTTGATCGGCATGGCTGAGCCGTAGGCCTCGACGGTGATCTGGTCGAGAAGGCTCGCCGAGGCGCGGCCGGTGCGGAGGCTGGCGAATTCCTCCTTCAAGGCGGAGACCGCCTTGTCCATGCGGTCGCGGTATTTCGACAGCACGGGCTTTTCCACGGTGGCCATGATGTTCGCTCCCTTCGTCTCGATCCCAAGGCGCTTCTAGGCGATCGTCGTGTAGACGCCCTCACCCTTCAGCACCTTCAGGAGATTGCCCCGTTCGCGGATCGAGAAGACCACGATGGGGATGTGATTGTCGCGCATCAGGCTGACCGCGGAGGTGTCCATGACGCGCAGGTCCTTGGACAGGACCTCCTTGTAGCTCAGCGTCTCGTAGCGTTTGGCGTCGGCGTCCTTCTTGGGGTCGGCGGTGTAGACGCCGTCGACGCTGGTGCCCTTGAGCAGGGCGTCGCAGCCCATCTCGGCCGCGCGCAACGCCGCGGGCGTGTCGGTGGTGAAGAACGGCGCTCCCAGGCCCGCGGCGAAGATCACGACCCTGCCCTTTTCCAGGTGCCGCAGCGCACGGCGGCGAATGTAGGGCTCACAGACCGTCTCCATCGGAATCGCCGACTGGACGCGGGTGTAGACGCCGATCTTTTCCAGACTGGCCTGCAGGGCGAGCGCGTTCATCACCGTGGCCAGCATGCCGACATAGTCGGCGCTGGCGCGCTCCATGCCGCTTTCGGCCAGAGCCGCGCCGCGGAAGATGTTGCCGCCGCCGACGACCATGCAGATCTGCACGCCGGCCTGGACCACCTGAGCGATGTCTTCGCAGACCGCCTGTAGGGTCTTGGGATCTATGCCGAAGCCTTCGCCGCCGACGCCCGCCTCTCCCGACAGTTTCAGGAGGATGCGTTTGTAGCGCGGCTGGCCGTCCGGCATGGGCGAGGTCCCGATCCCTTGATCTCTAACGCAACATACACTGAGGGCGCGGCGCGTCGAACGCACCGCGCCCCCAAAGGTCTTGAGTCGGCGGAGAGCTTAGCTCTGGCCGGCCATAGCCGCCACTTCCGAAGCGAAGTCAGGGCCTTCGGGGCCCTTGTCGACGCCTTCGCCGAGGGCGAAGCGGACGAAGCCCTTGAGCGCGACGGGTGCGCCCACGGTCTTGGCCGTTTCCGCGACCAGCTGTTCGATGGTCTGATCCGGATTCATCACGAAGGGCTGCTTCAGGAGCACCACCTCTTCCTGCCACTTGCGGATCCGGCCCTCGATCATCTTCTCGACCACGCCGATGGGCTTGCCGCTTTCCAGCGCCTGCTCGGTCAGGAACTTCTTTTCCTTCTCGACGGCCGCCGGATCCAGATCGTCGGTCGACAGCGCGAGCGGCGGCATCGGAGTGCCGGCGACATGCATGGCGATCTTGCGGCCGACCTCTTTAAGCGCGGCCTGGTCGCCGGCGCTTTCCAGAGCCACGATCACGCCCAGGCGGCCGACCCCGTCGCCCTGCGCATTGTGCAGGTAGAGGCAGACAGCGCCCTCGCCCACAGTCAGACGGTCCGAACGCCGCAGGCGCATGTTCTCGCCGATCGTGGCGATCATGTTTGTGACCATGTCCGACACCGACTGGCCGCCGGACGCCTTGGCCGCGGAGATGGCGTCGACGCCATCCACCGTCAGGGCGACCTCGGCGATGTCCCGCGCGGCGGCCTGGAACGTGTCGTTCTTGCCGACGAAATCGGTCTCGGCGTTGAGCTCGATCAGCGCGCCGGTCTTACCGTCGGCGCTCACCTTGCCGGCCACCAGGCCCTCGGCCGCAGCGCGGCCCGACTTCTTCTCGGCCTTCGACAGGCCCTTCTTGCGCAGCAGCTCCATGGCGGCTTCCATGTCGCCGCCGGTTTCCTGCAGGGCGTTCTTGCAGTCCATCATGCCAACGCCAGACTTTTCGCGCAGGTCCTTGACCAGCGCAGCGGTGATCTCCGCCATG
>NZ_SSMZ01000227.1 GCF_004799395.1 Phenylobacterium sp. | reverse complement strand
GATCGAAAGGCCCATGCCGGTGCCATCCGGCTTGGTCGAGAAGAACGTGTCGAAGATTCGATTGGCGTCGTTCTGCGGCAATCCGACTCCGGTATCGCTGACCGACACCACAAGGCTCTGGTCGTCCGCGATTCGCGTTCTGACGGCGAGCTCGCGGGCGCCCTCGACGTCCTTCATGGCCTCAAGGCTGTTCATGATCAGGTTCAAGATCACCTGTTGAAGCTGCACACGATCGCCCAGGATCGCCGGCGCGCCTGCCGCGAGCCAAGTATGAACCGATGCCGAGTATCGCCTCGCTTCGCTCTCCAGCAGGAGCACCGTGCTGCGCACCAGGTCATCCAGGTCGACCAGATCCCGTTGCGGAACGCCCTTTTTGAACAGTTCGCGCGTTCGGCTGACGATTTCCCCGGCGCGCCGCCCAGCCTGAATGATGGCGCCGACCGCCTCACGGGCTTCCTCGAGGTCCAAAGTCTCGGCGGAGAGAAAGCGCAAGCTGGCGTTGGCGTTCGCAATCACCGCGGTAATCGGCTGGTTGACTTCATGCGCCAGCGCAGCCGTCAATTCCCCCATGGTGTTGACGCGGCTTGCGTGGGCGAGTTCCGCTTGCGACCGAAGAAGAGCCTCTTCTGCTTTCTTGCGATCGGTGACGTCCATCGTGGCGCCGATTATCGTGCCGACACCACTGAATTCCGGGCCTGCCTGGGCCCTCAGACTTAAGACGAACTTGATCCTCCCGTCAGGCATCAACAGCCTGTACTCCACCGGCGGGCCATTGCCGCTGCGTCCGGCGGGTCGCTCGTCGGGTGCTGCGGCCGCAAACTGTCTCATCCGATCTTGATCATCAGGATGAATGCGCTGCACCGCCTTTTCCACCGAGGGTTCTTCGGCTTGGTCAAACTCAAAAACACGAAACATCTCGTCCGTCCAAATCGATTTTCCGAACGGTCCATCCAAAATGTAGCTTCCGGTGTGGCTAAGCTTTTGCGCCTCAGACAATAGCGTCTCGTTCATCTTCATTTTCTGTTCGGCCAACTTGAACTCGGTGACGTCTGACAGCACCCCTATATATTCCACGACTTGGCCGCTCTCATCGAGAACTGGATCAGCCGCGCTCTCGACGAATTTGATGACGCCATCGGGGAGCAATAATCTGTACCCGGCCATCCAGCCGCTCTTCTCTAGGATCGCTCGAGTTCTCTGTTGTTCGACCGGGCGCCGATCGTCGGGATGAATGTATTCGACAATCTTATCCAAGGTCGTGGATTGCGCGTCGAAGTCGAGGCCCAGGATTCGAAGCAGCTCAGGCGAAGCGAGCATCTTCCCCGACGACGGATCGAGCACAAAGCTGCCAATTCGGCCCAACCTCTGGGCTTCCTGAAGGTAGGCTTCGCTGCGCCGCAGCTCCTCCTGCACCCGCTTGCGATCGCTGTTTTCCTGCTGCAGGTCAGAATAGAGACGGGCGTTCTCCAGAGAGATCGCCGCCTGTGACGAGAGCATTTCAAGCACGCTCACGCGTTCGGAGGTGAAGGCGTACGGCGTCAGGCTGTTCTCGAGGTAGAGGGCGCCGACGAGGTTGGCCCGGTTGGCAATGGGCAGGCAGAGAACCGACCGGACACCGGTCTGCTGGACATAGATGTCGTCCCGATAGGGATTCGGCAGCGATGCGTCGTCAAGCACCACGCCTTCTTTCGTCCGGACCACGTAGTTGAGTAAGGAGAGCGGCAGGTCGGAGGCCGTCACCTCGACCCCTCGGGCCGTGACCTCGGATTTCTCATGGCGGGTGACGGCCGTCGCCTCGAGCGTCAACTCTCCGCCCCGGTGAAGGATCAGCAGGCCCCGCTCGGCGCCTGCATGCTCCAACGCAATCTGCATCAGCTTCTGAATCAGTTCGCCGAGCCGGATTTCGCTCGATAGCGCCTGGGAGACCCTCAGGACAGCCTCGACGTCCAACCGCGCAATCGCCTCGCCGCCGGCGACCGGGGCGGACCGCGGAATCGGCGCCTCGCGAAGGTGCGGATGCAGCTGCTCGAGTTGCCTCACCTTGCCGTCGGCGCCCCAACGCAGGTAGCAGCGTCGCGCTCCGCGCAGATAGGCCTCGGCGATGCTCTCGATCCCCCGCGCGGCATAGAACCGGGCCGCCACCTCATAGGCCAAGGCCTCGTGCTGCACGAACCCATGCTCGCGAGCGGATTGAATTGCCTGTTCGTAGAGTTGCATGGCGTCCGCATCGCGCCCTTCGATGCGGGCGATCTCGGCCGCCACGAGCGCGAACTTGTCGCCGAAGCTCGCTGGGTTGACCTGCGCGAGCTCGTGAAGCTGGGCCCGATGCGCCTCGAGCAGATCGCGCAACTTGGTTCGCGCGTCCTCCGTGGCGTGGTCGAAAAGCGCAGCCACCGTCAGGCCTGTGTAGTAGCAGAATTCGAGACGAACCACGGCCGTTCCGAGCCCGGACAGCGCCTCCGTGTTCAGCATTTCTGACGCTGCAAGCGCCTGCCCATAGTCCGCTGACAGGAACCGGGCTTTCAGTTTCGAGATCCAGTACGGCATCGTCCATTGATGCCCCCTCAGCGCCGCTTCGAACTTGTCCTGATCGAACTGTGCGTCGCTGAACGTAGAGAAGGTTGCCGTGCGGCCCTGCATATTCGCGATGAAGCGCTGTTGGCTGACACTGAGATCGGCCATCTCGTGGAACCCAGCCGCCCGGGCGAATTCTAGGCCGACCTCCGACTCGCGCCGCACCGCCTCAAGCGGCTCGCCCCTGAGCAGCCTAAGGTTGACGATCAACGGGTAGCTGAAACAGACTCGGGTGACGTCCCCCGCTTCAGTCGTGATCCGGCAAGCCGATCGCACGTAGTCGAGCACAGTCTCGAACGGCTGTGTCCACACGGCTGCCAAACCCATGGCCAACTGCACTTCGGCTTCATAAACGGCGAAGCCATGCCTTGCGACAACATCGCGCGCCACCTGCGCGAACCGATAGCCATCTTGGTAGCGCCCAAACAACGAGCCAAGCCGATCCGCGAGACATGCACAGGCGATCGCGGAGGCGCCGCTAACGCCGTGCCGCAGGCTGAGGGTCACCATTCGGCAGAGCAGGGCGCACATCAGATTGTCCGAGGTGCTCGTCGCGTCGATCGTCTGTGAAAGCAGATGCATTGCCCCGAGCAGAGCCGGGTCGGTCATCAGCGGCAGATCAAGCAAGATCTCGATCGGACGTCCGCTAAGAGCGCACCACATGTCATCGAATTCAGCGAGCAACTGATCCCGGGTCGGGTGGGCCGGGATCATAACGCCGAGCGACTCCAAGCAGGTCAGCGCGCAAGTAGTGGCCTCCACCAATTCTGACTTCACGACGTAGAGCTTCACCCTGAGAGAACAGGCGGCAGCCAGATCGGGCTTTGACGCTGCGCGATCGATCAATTCGTCGATCAGCCGCTCGGCCGAACCGTGGTTGCTGCCCAGGAACTCGCACTCCGCGCGTTCGAGCTGCAGCCGGAACAGCAGATCGTACTGGCGCTCCCATCCCTCAGGACCCAGTAGCGCGGCGCCGGCCGCGAGGAACGCCGAGGCCGAGGCATGGGCGGCCGATTCCTTGGCCTTGCGTCCGGCCTGCAGATTGAGCCTCGCCACCCTTCGCATGTCTTCCGGATCGGTCAGTTCGTCGGCGCCTCGATTGAGCTGGCTTGCGACATCGAAGACGCGATCGTTCAGCGCGTCTGGGGACAAGCCGTCCAGCAGTGCGCGGCCAAGGCGCAGATGGAACCCGGCGCGCCGGTCTTCGGGGATGAGCGAGTAGGCTGCCTGTTGGATCTGGTCGTGCAGGAACGCGTAGGCATCGCTCTGGAGGACGATCAGCCCCGCAACGACAGCCTCCGCCACCATGGCCTGCAAGGTGTCCTCAGATTGCCCGCGGACCAGCGCAAGGGTCGCGACATCGGCGGTATTGCCGAGGCCGGCGAGGTCTATCAGAGCGTCCTGGGTCGCGACGGAGAGCCGACCAAGCTTCTCGGTCATCAGGCCGACGACGTTGTCGCTGTAGTTCTTGGCCCGAATGCGATCGATATCCCAGCGCCAGGCCAGGGCGTCCGAGTCGAAGACAAGCAGATCCTCCAGGGCGAGCGAGGCCAGGAACTGCACTGCGAAGAACGGATTGCCGGCGGTCCTCTCATGCAGCAGTCGGGCGAGAGGCCGGGCGGCCTGTGGTTTGCAGTGCAGCGCCTCCGCGACGAACTGGCCGATATCCTCGATCGAAAGGGGCGCCAGCGCGATCTCGCGAACCTCGACCTTCGACTGTCGGATCGCCTCGATCGACTCCCTCAGCGGGTGCGATGGCTCGACCTCGCCCGTCCGGTAAGCCCCGATCAGCAGCAGGCCCTTCACGTCAGAATGCGTGGCCAGGTGCTCAAGGAGTTCCAGCGTCGCCGGGTCCAGCCACTGCAGATCGTCGAGGAACAGCGCGAGAGGATGCTCTGGACGCGCAAACACGCCGACAAAGCGGCGGAAGACCATCTGAAAGCGGCGCTGCGCGTCCTGCGGCGCCAGATCGGCGACCGGCTGTTGCTTGCCGATCACCAGTTCCAGTTCGGGAACCTGGTTCACAATCAGCTGACCGTTCAGGCCGAGCGCCTCGCGGAGCGCGTCGCGCCAGAGCCCAAGCTCTGATTCACTCCGGCTCAGCAGCGAGCGAACGAGGCCCTGAAACGCCTGCGCGAGCGTGGCATAGGGGATGTCGCGCATGTACTGGTCGAACTTTCCGGACGCAAACAGCCCGCCCGATGCAGCGAGGGTCCTATGCAGTTCGTTCACCAGGGAGGATTTGCCAGCGCCGGAGTCTCCGGACACGAATACGACGGCTGTCGTGCCACGCGCGGCGACCTGGTCGAACGCCGTAAGTAATGTCTCGACTTCGGCCTTACGCCCGTAGAGCTCCTCCGGGATGACAAGCCGGTTGGGCGCGTCCTGCGCGCCGAGCGGAAACGGATTTATGTGGCCGTGCGCCTCTAAGAGCGCCAGACAGCGCTTCAAGTCGGACTCCAGACCCGCAGCCGTCTGGTAGCGCTCCTCGGCGGTCTTCGCGAGCAGCTTCAATATGATCGCGGAGAGCTGGGCCGGAATCGCGGCCACGACCTCGTTTGGCGCCACAGGCTTTTTCGCGATGTGGCTATGGATCAGCTCCATCGGATCGGATGCGGTGAACGGCAGCGTTCCGGTCAGCAACTCATACAGCGTGACCCCCAATCCGTAGAGGTCGCTTCGAGAATCTGTCGTCCGGTTGATCCGCCCGGTCTGTTCCGGCGCCATGTAAGCGAGCGTCCCGGCGATCGCCTCCGGTGGGCCGGACTCCTGTTGTTCGCGCGCCGCGCGGGTGGCGATTCCAAAGCCGGTGAGCCAGACAGCCCCGCTCGCCACATCCGCCAGGATGTTCGCCGGCTTGATGTCCTTGTGAACCAGCCCTCGAGCATGAACCTTGCGGAGCGCGCCCGCGAGCGGGATGGCGACGCGAAGGAAGTCGGCGATCGGCCAGGGATGGCCGCACAGCCGTTCGAGCGGCTCTCCCCCGGGATCCTCCAGCACCAACGAGATCCGCTCTCGGTGTCGGGTCAGCGCCACGGGCCGTGCAGCCCAAGCGGCGTCAAGCTCGGCCTGGAGCCCGTATTCGTTTTCGAGCCGGGCCACAGAGTCGGCCGTGGCGGTTCGCTCTTGCAGGGCGATCAGGAGTATCGGGCTCAGGCCCTCCGCCCATCCGCGCTGCAGCGGTGGGTCGGTGCGCAAAGTCGACAGCTGGTATTTCGAAAGATCCCTCACGGCGGTCCGGGCTTATGGCTGCTTCGCTGGCAGGTACCCGTCCGTGAGCGTCTTCAGGAAGGCGACGATGTCGTCCTCCTGCGCATCCGTCAGGCCAAGTTTGCCGAGTTCGGTCGTGTCCAAATTCCGGGTCGACTCGGGAGCGGGCCAACATGTCGTCCCCTCCCCAGGATCGTGGGGCTGGCAACGACGCAGCGTGTCGCGCGTGTTGTAGAAATGCACGATCATCTTCAGGCTCGTGAAGTAGCCATTGTGCCCGTAGGTCTTCACGAAACCGGGGTACGGCCGCTTGTCCACGTTCCGTAGGGTTGGCACCTGCACCCGTGCGGAGTTGTTTGCCGCAAGGCCCAGCCATCTCGCATCGACCGCGGACGGTCGGCTCAGTTCGGCGCCGTTCGAGAGGAACGCGCCGACCCCGTAATCGACGTAGGCTCGTCCTGCTGGATTGGCCACGTAGCCCCGAGCGTCGGGCCGGTCCTCGCGATAGAACGGCAGCCTCGGATTCGCCGGCGTTCCGATGTTGACGGCGGTGAAATCGGTGAACAGCGGGTCTTCACCGGGTCCGCCGTCCCGATGGCAGTTGTTGCAGAGGCCCTTCCCTCGGAACAACTCGTAGCCCGCCTGTTCCTGGGTGGTGAGCTTTGCCTTGTCCGCCAGACTCGCATCGAACTTCGAGGAGAACTGAACCTCTTCGGCGGACGCCTCGTAGCCGGCGATGGACAAAGCCATCTGGTCGAATGAGGCGCTCACCCGGCCGCGATCCTCCCGACTGAGGTGAACTGGCGACGGATCGGCTGACGAGGGCGGACCGGGCTGGCTGCAGACCTGGTCTACATTGCCTGGCCATCTGACCGAGAACGCCTGTGGGCCCCAGACCTGCTCAAACAACCTTCGATAGGGGCGCTGCGACGCGCGGTAGACAGCGCAGGCGATGTCCGGAAGGCCCATTTCCACCGGATTGACCGGCGGTCCTTCCGCCTGCTCGGCGGCGGGATTGGCCAGTCGGCGACCGGTGGCGCGCATGTCCCAGAAGTTGCCGCCGACGAGGTCTCCCCTGGCGCTGTTGTAGTGGAGCACCGGCGACAGCGTGGCGTAGGCGTGCGACTGCGGCCGTCGATTGCTGAAGCGCGTGCGCACGGATCCGGGATAGGCGATCGTCGTCGCATTCAGTTCCGAGACGGGCCCTGTAAAGCCCGCCTCAGGCATGTGGCAAAGGCTGCAGGCCTCGTTGCGGTTCACCGAGAGCTGCTTGTCGTACATCATCGCCTTCCCGAGCAGTTCGACCTGCTGGGTGACATTGTCGGGCGGCGCGCCGAGACTGGCGAGCGTCTTGGCCTCGATGCGGTCGATCTCGGCCTCGACCTGGGAAAGCTCCTGCTGCGCGCGCGGCGACAATCCGGGGCTGATCTCCACCACGCGCCGTGCGCAGGCCGAATCCCCGAGGGCGGCGGCGAAAATGACCGCCGAGACTGGCAAAAGAGCACGCGGCACCACCCCGCATCCTCCGCTGGCTTGCGCCATCCGGCGCCGCCCCATTATGGCGCAGGGCGCGGAACCCGCGCAGCGAAAACTTGACTCCGCAAGCGCGGACATCGTTTGGAACAGACTGACAGGCTATTCAATCGATCCGGTGACCTTGCAAAGGGACGCTCAGGCCATGGCTGACGCGCCAGACACCGTCATCGTGATCGATGACGATCCGGACGTCCGCGAGTCGCTTGGGCGGCTTCTGCGCTCCGTGCAGCTGCAGGTGCGGCTGTACGGCTCGGTGCCTGAATTTCTGGATGTGGGGCGCCCCGACGCCCCGACTTGCCTCGTCCTCGACGTACGCCTGCCCGGCCAGGGCGGACTGGACTTCCAGCGCGAACTCTCGAGCGCCAGCGTCGAACTGCCGATCATCTTCATCACCGGCCATGGCGACATCGCGATGTCCGTCCAGGCCATGAAGGGCGGGGCGATCGAGTTCCTGACCAAGCCGTTTCGCGAACAGGACTTGCTCGATGCGATCCGCTCAGGCCTGGAGCGAGACCGGGCCCGGCGCGAAAAGGCCCAGGCGGTCGCCGAGATCCAGGCCCGCTTCGAAACACTGACGCCCCGCGAGCGCGAAGTGATGACCCTGGCGGTGTCGGGCCGGCTCAACAAGCAGATCGCTGTCGCGATAGGCCTGAGCGAGAACACCGTGAAAATCCACCGCGGAAACATCAGCCGGAAGATGGGCGCCACGTCCCTCGTCGAGCTGGTCCTGATGGCCGAGAAGTTGAAGGGCCTGCCCATCGCAGGATCAACGGGGAAGCCACAGGTTCCCTGATCGCAGGGCGGCAAAGCCAGCTGCGCGAGCCCTGGGGCTCCGCGGCCCCGCAGGTCCCTGCCGCCTCCTCGCTTGCGTGGCGGCGCGGGGGTTCATCCCCGCCCGCCGCCGGCATGCCCGCCGGCGACGTGAACGCCGTGGAATCCGCCGGCCGGACCATGACGGAAGTGGGAGCCGCCATCCCGAACGAAGGGATGGCCCGCGCCGTCGCAATAGTAGAAGGCGTCGTCGTCACCCCAGTACCCGTCATAGATCGGGCCATAGGCGTCGTCGTAGTAGGCGTCATAGGCCAGGAGGCCTCCGTGGCCTGTCGAGGCGCAGGAAGGAAGCAGGAGCGCCAGGCCCGTAATCGCCAATGCCAAAGCCAGGGGTTTCATAGCCGTTCTCCGAGCTTGCCTGGATGGGGCCAGGCCATGCCGATTTTGTTCGGCGCATGAACTAGGGCTCGCGGCGAGCAACTGTCTTTGGGACGGCTCTGAAGAGTCCTGAGCTCATCTGAATTCCGACGTCGCGTGACGCCGGGTGGAATTGCGCGGGGTTTGAGCCCCGCTGACGGCTGGACCTTCCAAAGAGCGGGCACATGATGCTCTCGCCTTTGCGTCGCGCGCCCTCGAATTGTCGCGTGAAGTCATTGCCTTGGGACGCGAGCCGTCGGTCGACCTAAGCGGCCCCAACTCCGGCGCGTAGCCCTAGCCGATAGACTTCGCCCGAAACCGAACCCACCTAGAGTCCGCTAGCAGACCGCCTCCGTAATCGTCGGCTTTGATCTCGACGAGGTGACTCGGCGGTGATTCACTCACCGTATGAGCAAGACCTTCCGTCCGTGGCCTGTTGACCAG
>NZ_SSMZ01000226.1 GCF_004799395.1 Phenylobacterium sp. | reverse complement strand
CGGGCTGCCATGGCCAGCACCGGGCCTTCTCGGAAAGCAACGCCACCCATCCGGGCGTCCGCGGGATCGCCGGGCGGCGAAACGTCATGACGCTGAGCAACGTCGGCTACTACCGCGCCCTCACCTGGGCTGATCCGGGCCAGGGGACGCTCGAGGCCCAGGTGCTCGTGCCGACCGTGGGCGAGCATCCCATCGAGATGGGCATGAAGGGCCAGGAGGCGGAGCTGGCGCGGCGGCTGGGGGCCGACGCCTGCTATCGACGCCAGTTCGCCGAGGCCTTCCCCGAGCGAAAGGGCGCCATCGATATGTCCACCGTGGCGCTCGCCCTGGCCGCGTTCGAGCGGACCCTGATCTCCTTCGGCTCAGACTACGACCGGGGGACCTTGAACGAGGCGGCTCGGCGCGGGCAGGGGCTGTTTTCCGGCGCGAAGTTCGCCTGCGCCAGTTGCCACACAGCCCCGCTGTTCACCGACGCCGGGGCCGACGATCCCGCGATGGCGTTCCATCGCATCGAGGCCGCCAACGACCGCGACCCGGGCCTGGCGGAGATCACCGGAAATCCGACCGACGCAGGCCGTTTCCGGACGCCCAGCCTGCGCAACGTGGCGCTAAGCTCGCCCTACCTGCACGACGGCTCCGCCAGGACCTTGCCCGACGCGATCCGGCGGCACGAGCAGGCGACGGGCCTGACCGGCGCCCAGATGGCCGATCTCGTCGCGTTCCTGGACGGGCTGAGCGATCAGGGCTTCGTCACCGACCCGCGCCTGGCCCTGCCCAAGACCCGCTGCGGCGCGCCGCTCTAGGCGGCCGCCTTGGCCTGGGCGTCCAGCGCCCGGAAATCCTCGTCGGTGAGTTCGATGGCCGCGGCGCGGACGTTGTCGTCCAGGTGATCGACCTTGCCGGTGCCGGGGATCGGCAGCATCACGGGGCTGCGCCTGAGCACCCAGGCCAGCGCGATCTGGCTCGGGGTGGCGTTGGCCCTGTGCACGACCTTGTCCATCGTCGTGCCGGGCCTGGCCAGGTCGCCCGCGGCCAGCGGGAACCAGGGGATGAAGCCGATGCCCTTGGCCTCGCAGTGGTCGAGGACGTCTTCGCTGCCCCGGTCAATGAGGTTGTAGCGGTTCTGCACGGTGGCGACCGGAAACACCTTCCGCGCCGCTTCGATCTCCTCGACGCTCACTTCGCTCAGGCCCGCGTGCTTGATCAGGCCCTCTTTCAGCATGTCGGCGATGACGCCGAACTGCTCGTCGCGCGGCACCTGCGGGTCGATGCGGTGGAGTTGCCACAGGCCGATCTGCTCGACCTTCAGCCGCCGCAGGCTCATCAGCACGCACTGGCGCAGGTATTCCGGCCGGCCCACCGGCCGCCAGATGTTCGGCCCGTGGCGGGTGAGCCCGCCCTTGGTGGCCACCAGGATGTCGCCGTAGGGCCAAAGCGCCTCGGCGATCAGGTCCTCGCTGACAAAGGGGCCATAGCTGTCGGCGGTATCGATGAAATCGACCCCGAGATCGGGGAGGCGCTGAAGCACCCGGATCGCCTCGTCACGGTCCTGCGGCTCGCCCCAGATGCCCGGGCCGGTGATCCGCATGGCGCCGAAGCCCAGGCGATGGACGGAGGTGTCGCCGCCGATGCGAAACAGGCCGGATGCGGCGGCGGATGGGGTGGCGGACATGGTCAGGCTCCGGCGGTTCGGGAGGGGAAGACCGCCAGATAGGCATGCCGCACGCCGCTTGCGATGGGCGCCCAGCGCTCTTCGTCTCTATTCTACCGCCAGGATGACGTGCGGGGCCTTCACCAGGGCGATGACCGCGTCGCCGACCTTGATGTCGAGCGCCCGGGCGCTCTCCAGGGTGATGGTGGCGGTGAGCGTCTTGCCGCCGCCGATGCCGAGGCCGATTTCGCAATTGACCGCGCCGTCTTCGCGGCTGGAGACCACGCCGGCGATCTGGTTGCGCGCCGAGGTGCGCAGGTTCTCACCCTTGGCCAGGATGACGAAGCTGGACTTGATCAGCGCGATGGCGGGTTTGCCGGGCGCGAGGCCCAGGTCCTCGACGCTGTGTCGGGTGACGATGGCGGTGATGTCCACTCCGTCGCCGAGGCGAAGCGTGACTTCGCTGTTCACCTCACCGGTTGTGACATCGCAGATCGTGCCCCTAAGCGCATTGCGCGCGCTGGTTCGCATTCCAAGGCTCCAGAAAAGGTCGCGGGCGGGTTCGCCCGCCAGGCCGCTGTCGAGCTTGGCCACGGCGGCGTCGATCTCGGTCTGCACGCGGCGGAACGCCTCGACCACGGCGCGACCGCGCGGCGTGACGCTGGCCGCGCCGCCGGCCTTGCCGCCGGGGGCCGCTTCGATCAGCGGGCCGTCGAAAAGGTTGTTGAGCGCCTGCACCGCGTCCCAGGCGCCGCGATAGCTTAGGCCCAGACGGGCGGCCGCTGCACTGATCGAGCCGAGCTCGGCGATCGCTTCGACCAGGGCGACCCGGTCGAGGCCCACACGCGGCATGCCCCCACGGCGCAGGGTCAGGGATGCGCTGAGATCGCCGTTGGCTGACATGCCCCAATCCTACACGCCGGCGCGTAGCGGCGTCGCGGCCTTCTTCGAGCGCGGCCCTAACGCGCACGGCGCTCTTTATGCCTTGAATTGCGGGATCGGTCAGGGCAGAGGGTGCGCGAAGCCTCTCCGGTAAATCGTAACGACTCCACACGTTTTTGGCGTAGACGGGATCGTTTAGGACCGCCGGTGTGGCAGCCCTCCTTCCAGCCCCCAGTCTCCAGGGCCCTCCATGATCTCTTCGCTCTTCGGCGCCATCTCCAACGACATCGCCATCGATCTCGGCACCGCCAACACCCTGATCTACATGAAGGGCAAGGGCATCGTGCTCAATGAACCGTCCGTGGTGGCGCTGCGCAACGTTGGCGGCCGCAAGGTGGTCCACGCCGTGGGCATAGAGGCCAAGCAGATGCTGGGCCGCACGCCCGGCCACATGGAAGCCATCCGCCCCATGCGCGACGGGGTGATCGCCGACTTCGAAGTCGCCGAGGAGATGATCAAGTATTTCATCCGCAAGGTTCACAACCGCAAGGGCTTCGTGAACCCCAAGGTGATCGTCTGCGTGCCGTCAGGCGCCACCGCCGTTGAGCGCCGCGCCATCAACGACAGCTGCCTGAACGCCGGCGGCCGCCGCGTGGGCCTGATCGACGAGCCGATGGCCGCCGCGATCGGCGCCGGCCTGCCGATCCACGAGCCCACCGGCTCCATGGTCGTCGACATCGGCGGCGGCACCACCGAGGTGGCCGTGCTGTCGCTCTCCGGCATCGTCTATTCGCGCTCGGTCCGGGTCGGCGGCGACAAGATGGACGAGGCGATCATCTCCTACATGCGCCGCAACCATAACCTGCTGATCGGCGAGACCACCGCCGAGCGGATCAAGAAGGAAATTGGCACCGCCCGGGCCCCGGCCGATGGCGAGGGCCTCTCCATCGAGGTCAAGGGCCGCGACCTGATGCAGGGCGTGCCGCGCGAAGTGCGCATCTCCGAAAAGCAGGCGTCGGACGCGCTGTCGGAACCGGTCGGCCAGATCGTCGACGCGGTGAAGATGGCCCTGGAGGCCACCCCGCCGGAACTCGCCTCCGACATCGCCGACAAGGGCATCATGCTGACCGGCGGCGGCGCGCTGCTGCGCGGGCTGGACGCCGAGATCCGCGACCACACCGGCCTGCCGGTGACGGTCGCCGACGACCCGCTGTCCTGCGTGGCGCTGGGGTGCGGCAAGGTGCTCGAACATCCGAAATGGATGAAGGGCGTTCTCGAATCCACGTTAGCCTAGGGCGGCTTGAGTCGCTGCGCGAAACGCAGGCGCGGGGGCGCCGCTGGAACGAGGCCTTTGAGTGTCCTTAAGGGACAATCCGCTCGGTGAACTGAAGGTCCCGCTGACCTGGGCGGCGGCCATTGCGCTCATCGTGGCCGTTGTGGCGGCGACCGCCATCCTGCTCTCCGACCGCCGCGAGACCTTCAAGGCCGAGGCCTATGGCGTCTCGCGCAAGGCGAGCGACACGGTGCTGGCGCCGGTGGGCGACGTGCTGGCCACGCCCGGCCGCTGGGTCGGCGCCGGGATCGATTCTGTCGGCGACTATTTCGGCGCAGGCTCGCAGAACGCCGACCTCAAGGCTGAGCTCAAAGAGATGCGCCAGTGGCGCGACGTGGCGATCGCGCTGCGCGACGAGAACGCCCGCTACCGCACCCTGCTGGGCCTGAAGACCGACCCGCCGATCCCGATGGTGGCCGCGCGCATCGTGACTGACAGCCACGGACCCTTCGCTGATACCCGCCTGGCCAACGCCGGCCGCGAAAAGGGCGTGAAGGTCGGCAATCCGGTGATGAGCGAGAACGGCCTGGTCGGCCGGGTGATCGGGGTGACCGATGGCGCCAGCCGCGTGTTGCTGCTCACCGACATCGCCTCGCGCACCCCGGTGATGATCGACCGGACC
>NZ_SSMZ01000225.1 GCF_004799395.1 Phenylobacterium sp. | reverse complement strand
GGCGCGGCGTGGACGGTGATGGCGACGAGCGCCGTGGAGTTGGCGGTCTGCACGGCGCCGGCCAACGGCGCTGGGACCGCCCGCGAAATCGCCGCCGGGAAAATGAGCCGCGAGGTGCGAGGGCAGGGGACCAACACCCGCCACGTGCGCAACATCCTGCCGGAGACGGAGCCTGCCGAGAGCCTGCTGGTGGTCGAGGTGATCACCCCGGGCGGCAACTGGTCGAGCTATCCGCCGCACAAACACGACACGGCCACCGTCGGCGAGGAGACCGCACTGGAGGAGACCTACTATCACCGCCTGAACCCGCCACAGGGTTTTGCCTTCCAACGGGTCTACACCGATGACCGGAGCCTCGATCAGACCATGGCGGTCGAGGACGGCGACCTGGTGATGGTGCCGCGCGGCTACCACCCGGTGGGCGCACCGCACGGCTACGACCTCTACTATCTGAACGTTATGGCCGGCCCGAAGCGGCAGTGGATCTTCCGCAACGATCCGGCGCACGACTGGATCGCCAGGAGGACATGACGCCTCTAGATGGGGTAACGGGCCGACTGGAACATCCGCCCTCTTGAGGTCGGGGACCCCTCATTCTCCTGGTTCGGGCCCCAGACCTGTGGCCGAGACCTGTCGGGTGAGCAGGGCCGCGGCCTCGGTGCGATTGTGCGCGCCGGCGAGCTTGAGGATCGCCTGAACGTGCTGCTTGACCGTGGCGACCGAGATCATCAATTCCCGGGCGATCGCCTTGTTGCTCTTCCCATCCCTCAAGGCCTGAAACACGTCATGCTGCCGCCGCGACAGCTGCGGGGCGACGCTGCGGCCACGTGAGTGTTCGATTGGGGGCGACGGCTGTGGGAAGTAGATTCCGCCGGCCGCGACAAGGCCGAACGCAGCGGCGACGAGTTCTGGCCGGCTTGTGGCCGGAACATAGCCGTGGACGCCCGCCGCCATCGCTTGCCTTACTCCGACCTCGAGGCCGCATTCGCCGAAGACGACGACGCGGCCAGGCGCGGCGCTGGCCACCATATCGGACAGGTCCCTTTGTGTGGCCGTCCGGCGACAGACGAGGTCGGTGACAATCAGGTCGACCGATTGGCTGCGCACCACCACCGAACCGCCCTGATGGGAGTCCGCCACTGACAGGTCTGCCCCTGGAAAGGTGCTTCGCAGCAGATTTTCCAGCGCACTCCGAACCAAAGGATGCTCGCTGACGAGGAGCAACTGCATTCTAATGCGCGTTCACCTGTCGACGGCTCGTACCTTGAGGACGGCCGTGGTTTGCGCCGCCTTTGCCGGACGGGGCGCCGGCGTGGCGATCCTCGGATTAATAGTCGTCAATCTATCAAGCTCCACAATTGGCTTTGACGTCACATAAAGGGCATTTGGCTGCCCGTCTTGCGGTGAAAGCTCAGCAACTCTGTGACACCAAACTTACAGATTTTGCACCATGTCTTCTCGTTGCAATGGAGCAGTCACGCTCATATTGGCCGGGGCGATCGATCAGGCCAGTTCATTTTCTGAAAGCGACTATTCAACGATCGAATAGACCGTGCGCTCGCCGCCGCCCGCCGCCCGCGCCAGGCGGATCAGTTCCGAACGCGTCTGAGCGCTCGTTTTGCGCATCAGGTGTGACCGATGCACCTCCACGGTGCGTGGGCTGATACCCAGTCGCCTCGCGATGGCCTTGTTGGACAGTCCATCGACGATGGCGGTGAGGACCTCGCGCTCCCGCCCGGTCAGTGGCGCGAAACGCCGCCCCGCTTCGGTTCGCTCGCTTGCGGATGCTGAACTGGGCGGATGGCGCTTCAGCGTCTCCGGGACGGCAAGGATGAGCGCCTTGCCTGCCGCCGGCTCTTGGAGGCTGCCGCTCATCGCGCCGGCCGCCTCGGCAAGGCGTGACAACCGGGCCGCCGCTTCCGTCCGGTTGCGGGCGCCGGAGCGTTTGAGGATCGCTTGAATGTGCTGCTTGACGGTGGCGACCGAGATCATCAGTTCGGTGGCGATCGCCTTGTTGTCCTTCCCCTCTCTCATGGCCTGAAAGACGTCGCGCTGCCGTCGCGAAAGCTGCACGGCCGGATCGCGACTGTTCGCGCCGGGGGGAGTGGCGGCGTCGGCGGCGGCCCGCGAAAAATATGCGCCCCCGGCTGCGACCACGCCAAGCGCCGCCGCAATCAATTCCGGATGGCTGGTGGCCATGATGTAGCCGTGGGCGCGGGCGGCCATCGCCTGCCTCGCCTCGCCGCCCAAGCCGCATTCGCCGACAAGGACCACGCGCCCCGGCGCAACGACATCGACCATCTCGATCAGATCCTGCTGCCCGGCGGCAGCTCGATGGCAATCAAGGCTGGCGACGATCAGGTCGACGGGCCGCCGGCGCATCGCAGCGGCGGCGTCCTCATGGGAATCCGCCATCGACAGCTCGGCTGCCGGAAATGTGCTTCGCAACAGATGCTCCAGCGCTGCCCGGACCAAAAGGTGCTGCGAGACGAGGAGCACCCGCATTCTAGAACACGCTCACCGTTCGACGTCGCGCGCCATAGCCAGCTGCCGGGTGCGGTGCGGCGTTCTTGGACGTCGCTGCCGGGCGGGGCTTCAGGTCGAAGGACAGCAGACGAACAGGTTTTTTGAACAAGATATCCATCCGCATGATGGGTGATACAATGGGGCTCAACATCGGAAAATCTCTGTAAGAAAGCTTACAAATTTGGCGCCCTTTCTTCTCTTTTCAATTGGGTTGTCACTCGCATATTTTGCACGATGATCTTCGAGGGCAGTTCATTTTCTGCAGGTGTCAATTCAACAACCGAATGGACTGCGAGCCCGGTGCGTCGGCTGTGACGAAGCTGAACGCCTTCGATCTCAACCTGCTGCTGGTGTTCGATGCGATGCTGCGTGAGCGCAGTGTGACCAAGGCGGCCAGCGATCTGGGGCTCAGCCAGCCCGCGATGAGCCACGCCCTCAATCGCCTGCGTTTGGGACTCAGCGACCGGCTCTTCGTCCGTTCGCCCGAAGGCATGATGCCGACGCCGCGGGCCGAGCAACTCTCCGAGCCGATACGTCGGGCCTTGATGGATCTGCAGCGGACCCTGGAACCCGAGGATTTTGTTCCGGCGACGGCCGACAGACGGTTCACGGTCGCCGTCAACAATGGAGCTGCGATCGTCCTGATCGACAGGATTTCCTGCGACTGCCGTTCGCTCGCCCCAACCGTGCGGCTTGCCATACGGCCGAGCGGCGTTCTCGACGTGCCGGCGATGCTCGACCGGGGGGAACTGGACGCCGCCATCGTCGGTCAACCGCCGCCCGGAGCCCGGTTTTCAACCCGCGTGCTCGTCGAGGACCAATTTGTGGTCGTGATGCGCCGCGGGCACCCCCTGGCGGAAGGGTCGTTCGACGCGCGCGCGCTCGCCGCAGTTCCCCACTTCGTGGTCTCGTCGAACGATCACGATTTCAGCTTTGTGGATCGAGAATTCCGGGCGCGAGGGCTGACGCGCACCGTCGCGCTGGAGGCGCCGTTCCTCTCAGCGGCGCCGCTTCTCACCCAGACGGACATGGTCGCGATCATGGAGCGGCGTGTCGCCGAAGCGTTCCGTCGCGCCCACCCGGTGGAACTCGCGCCGCTGCCGTTTCCTTCGGCGACGCCGATGAGCGTCATGGTCTGGCACTGCCGTTTCGACGATCACCCCGCACACAGATGGTTGCGTAAGCGGATCGTCGCTGCAGCGGCGAACCTCTGACAGTCGCCCCCCCTCGGCGTGTCGCGCGCGCCTGAACGCATCACCGCCGTGAGCCTTACATGGCCAAATGGCTAGGGCCAAACGGCTTAGGGGTGCGCGCGGGGCACACCAGAGTTCTAGGTCAAAATGATTAAAGTAATAAATGTAATTACTACTTAAAGAGGACTCTCGTATGTTTGAGAAGTTACGTAGCGTTAATTCTTGTAATTGTACTACGAAACGTCCACCACGATTAGATTCGGCGTGAATGCTCGATGACTGGCGGACAATGTGGAAAATTGTCTGACGAAAACACGGAGGATCGAGTGAATAACGTCCCTATCATTGGAAAATTTCTAGTAGTACTTGCGCTTTTTGGTGTGTTCGTGCTGGGCGTGGCGTTCTACGCGACGGGCCAGCTCAAGAAGATCGACACCGCCTACAGCAACATCATCGATGCCGACGCGGGAATCACGGCGCTGGCGCGCAGCAATCGCGCGACGGAAGCCGCCCGCGCGAGCATCGGCGATCTGATGATCGCGACCAGCGACGAGACGAACCGCAAGGCGGAGGCCGCAATCGCCGAGGCGCGATCGACGATTGTCGATTTCATGGATCAGGCCGCGAAAGCCTCGCCGGCCGACGCCGCCGACATCCAGGCGTTCAAGGCCCAGAGCCTGGCGGTCATCGACAGTGACTGTGCGGAGTCGATCCGGCTCGGAAAGGCGGCCACGGCGGCGCCCGACGTCATCAAGTCCCTGCCGACTTATCAACAGCAGTGCGCGCCCAAGTTCCCACCGCTCGCGGCGGCCATCGCGACCAAGATCGAAGCGATGAGCAAAGCCGGCAGCAAGGCCAGCGACGACCTGACCGTGACCACCAATCGGACGATCATGATGACATACGCGGTGATCCTGGGGGGCCTAGGTCTTGTGGTGGCGTTCGCCTTCTTCGCGATCCGCACCTGGGTCGCCCGCCCCTTGAAGGGCCTGAACGACACCATGGAGGGTCTGGCCAAGGGCGATCTGGCCGTTGCAGTGACCGGCGAGGACCGGCGTGACGAGGTCGGCTCGATGGCCAGGACGGTCCAGGTGTTCAAGGACGCCGCGATCGAGAAGCAGCGGCTTGAGGCCGAAGCCGCCGACCTGCGCCGCCGGACCGAGGAGGAGCGGGCCCGCAACGAAGCGGAGCGCGAAGCCGCGGCCAAGCAGCAGGCGGTTGTGGTCGAATCCCTCGCGACGGGCCTGGCCAAGCTCTCGGACGGAGACCTAGTGTTCCGGCTGAACGCCGCGTTCGCCACGGAATACGAGAAGCTTCGCTATGACTTCAACGACGCCATGGACAAGCTCGAAGAAACCATGCGGGTCGTCTCGGCCAACACCGACGGCATCCGGTCTGGGGCCGAGGAGATCTCGCAGGCGTCCGACGACCTGTCGCGCCGCACAGAGCAACAGGCGGCGAGCCTCGAGGAGACTGCCGCGGCGCTCGACGAAATCACCGCCACGGTGCGCAAGACCGCCTCGGGCGCCAAGGACGCCAGCGAGGTCGTCACCGCCGCCAAGGCTGAAGCCGAACACTCCGGCGCAGTGGTGGCCGAAGCGGTCCAGGCCATGGGTGAGATCGAGCAATCCTCCGGCCAGATCAGCC
>NZ_SSMZ01000224.1 GCF_004799395.1 Phenylobacterium sp. | reverse complement strand
CTCAAGCCGACGAAATAGGCCTCGACGTCCTCGGCGCTGGCGTCGGCTAGGTCGCGGCCCCGACCGGCGAGGAAGCCGGAGGCGTCGGTGAGGTCGCGCGCGTAGGCGGTCAGCGTGTTCTTGGCCGCCGCACGCTCGACGGACATCATTTCCAAGAAGGCTTCAGCCCAGGACGGACCCTGTCCGCTCATTTCAGCGCCAGCAGGCCTTCCAGGGCGAAGGCGCGGGCGTCCGTTTCGAGCCCGACGGCGTGCAGCGCATGGACGATCCGCACCCGATCGCCGACCGCCAGGCCCGTCGGTCCGGCCTCGGCGCAAGTCCAGAGCGCGAGCATCGCGGCCTCGCCCATGAGCTTCCGGTTCGCCGCCGCGTCGAGCGCAAGGTCGCGGCCCACCGGCGCCCTGCCCTCCGGAACGCCGAGGCTGGCCGCGACGTCGAGGATTTCCGGCGTCCCTTCGAACTCCAGCGCCAGTTCCAACAGGATTGCGGCCTGGGCTCGCGCGTGCGCCTTGGGGTCGCCGGACTGCCCGACGCCCATCAGGGCCGCGAGGTCGGCGGCGGCGAGCGGTCGGCCGCTCGCGGCGGCCTGGGCAAAGGGCGCGATGTCGGGCGGCAGGCTCGCCAGGTCGAAGGTCGGCTCCGCGGGACCGCCGCCGGAGAGCGCCGCCGCGACGGCCGGCGAGGCCTTGGCGGTGGTCAGGTCGAGCCCCAGGCTGTGCGACAGGGCGTAGTCGAGGCCGTTGCGCAGCGAGGCCGCGCCGGGATTGCCGGCGCCCGCCAGCTTGGCGGTCATCAGCCGGGCGAAGATCGGGTCCTTGGCCTGCGCCTGGGCCAGGTCGAAGGTCAGCTGCGCCTGGTCGGGGTGGCCGCCGATGGCCTGGCAGTAGGCGCGCAGGCGCAGCCAGTAGACGTCGTCGCGGCCGGAGGTCAGGCTTTCCGCCACCGCGCAGGCGCGCGCGTCATCGCCCGCCAGCAGCGCGCTCTCGGCCGCCGCGCGGGCCAGTTCCGGCGTGCGGTCGACCCCCGGCGCGCGGGCGAGGATGGCGGCGGCGGCCTTGGCGTCGCCCTGGCCCAGGAGCGCGATGGCGCGGGCGCCCGTCAACGCCGGATCATTGCCGCCCTTGGGACCCGGCGCGCCGGTCGCCAACACCCGCCTGGCGAGGGCCGCCGCCGCGGGGCTGAGCGGCTTTGCCGCGACCAGCGGCAGCACCGTCTGGACAGTCTTCAGGGACGCGCCGCGCCACAGCGTGGCCGGCAGGCCGGTGTCGCGCCCAGCCGTGGTGAAGGCGTCGGGCGCGGCCAGCGCCTCGACCTCCACGCCCTGTGTCGCCGGCGCAGCGGCGACGGGCGGGGACGGCGGCAGAGGCCCTGGCGGGGGCGAGTCGGCGGGGGCCGTGGCGGCGGGCGGCGGCTCCTGCGCCAGCGCGCCGGCGGCGGGGCCGACAAACAGCAACAGGGCGAGAAGACCGATGCGACGCGACATGAGCCGGATCATAGCCGCCGTACGAAGTTGGCGCGAGGGCGCCGCCTCGTGTAGAGCGCCGTGTATATTGGGACCGTCCATGGACCGCTATGCACCGTTGCGCCGCCGCACCATCGCCCTCGTGGGCCTGATGGGCGTGGGGAAGTCGAGCGTCGGCCGCCGGCTCGCCAGCGCTCTGGACCTGCCGTTCCGCGACGCCGACTCCGAGGTCGAAGCCGCCGCCGGCCGGTCGATCTCCGACATCTTCACCGACCTGGGCGAGGAAGCCTTCCGCGAGGGCGAACGCCGCGTCATCGCCCGCCTGTTGGACCAGGAGCCGCATGTCCTGGCCACCGGCGGCGGCGCCTTCATGAACGGCCAGACCCGAGCGCTGATCAAATCCAACGCGGTGTCGGTCTGGTTAAAAGCCGACCTGGATGTGCTGGCGCGCCGCGTGTCGCGCAAGGACACCCGGCCGCTGCTGGCCGGCAAGGATCCCCTGGAGGTGCTGCAGGCCCAGGCCGACGTGCGCTATCCGGCCTATGGCGAGGCCGATATCACGGTCGAGACCGGCGACGCGGCGCACCACGTCACGGTCGAGCAGGTGATCCGCGCGCTGGGCGCCCATCTCGAAGCGTCCGAGCCCAGCGCCCCTGCGCCCAAGGCCCCCACACCATGAGCCGCGCGATCGCCGTAGGTCTGGGCGCGCGCAGCTACGAGGTCCGGGTCGGGCCCGGCCTGATCGACGGGGCCGGCGAGGCTCTCGCGCCGCTCCTGAAGCGCCGCCGCACGGCCGTGGTCAGCGACGAGACCGTTTGGGACCTGCATGGCGCGCGGCTCACGGCCGCCCTGAAGGCGGCGGGGATTGCGGTCTCGCCGGTGATTGTGCCGCCGGGCGAGGCCACGAAGAGCTTCGAGGGCCTGGCCGACGTCAGCGACCGGCTGCTGACGCTGGAGCTCGACCGAGGCGATGTGATCACAGCCTTCGGCGGCGGCGTGGTCGGCGACCTCGCGGGCTTCGCCGCGGCGATCTACAAGCGCGGCGTCGATTTCGTGCAGATCCCCACCACCCTGCTGGCGCAGGTGGACTCCTCGGTGGGCGGCAAGACCGCCATCGACACGCCGCGCGGCAAGAACCTCGTGGGCGCCTTCCACCAGCCGCGGCTGGTGCTGGCCGACCTCGACGTGTTGGCGAGCCTGCCTGAGCGGGAGATGCGCTGCGGCTACGCCGAGGTGATCAAATACGGCCTCCTGGGCGATTTTGGCTTCTTCGAGTGGCTTGAGGCCAACGGCGCGGCGGTGCTGGCGCGCGAGCCACAGGCCCTGGCGCACGCCGTGGCGCGGTCGGTGGAGATGAAGGCCGAGATCGTCGGCGAGGACGAGACCGAGCAGGGCCGCCGCGCGCTCCTGAATCTTGGCCACACCTTCGGCCACGCCCTGGAGGCGGAGACCGGCTACGGCGAGGCGCTGCTCCACGGCGAAGCGGTGGCCGCGGGCATGGCGCTGGCCTTTCGCTTCTCGGCGTCCCAGGGGCTTTGCGCGACGCAGGAGGCGGCTCGTGCGGGCGGCGCCATCGCCGCCGCCGGCCTTCCGACGACGCTGGCCGAGGTTTCGCGCCGGCCGTTCCACGCCCAACGCCTGGTTCATCACATGGCGCAGGACAAGAAGGCCGAGGGCGGCAAGCTGACCTTCATCCTGGCCCGCCGGATCGGCGAGGCCTCCGTGGCCAAGGACGTGGACGCCGGCGCGGTTGCGCGCTTCCTGCAGAGCGAAGGGGCGGTCTGATGGGCGCGATCATGGCGCTGGCGCCCATCGTCTTCGGCCTGCTGGCCATCTCCGCCCTGTTTTCGGCCGCCGAGACGGCGCTGACCGGCGCCAGCCGCGCGCGCATGCACCAGATGGAGCGCGACGGCGACCGCGCGGCGCGGCGCGTCAACCGCCTGCTGAACGACCGCGAGACGATGATCGGCGCGGTCCTCCTGGGCAACAACCTGATCAACATCCTCTCGTCGGCGCTGGCCACCCAGGTCCTGACCAAGGCGATCCCCGGCGCCTTGGGCGTGGCGGTGGCGACGGGCGTGATGACCGTGCTGGTCCTGGTCTTCGCCGAGGTGCTGCCCAAGACCCTGGCCATCCTGCGCTCCGACGACGTGGCGCGGTTCCTGTCGGGACCGACGGAGCTGGTGGTGCGGGTGTTCGGCCCGATCATCTTCACCATCCAGTGGGTCGTGCGGAAGACGCTGGGACTGTTCGGTGTGCGGCTGGGCATGGAGATGGACGTGCTGGCCGCCCACGAGGAAATCCGCGGCGCCGTGGAATACCACCACTCCGAGGGCCTGGTGGAGACCCACGACCGGTGGATGCTGGGCGGGGTGCTGGACCTGGCCGAGATGGACGTCAGCGAGGTGATGGTCCACCGCAAGGAGATCGCCACCCTCGACGTCGAGCTGAGCCCGCGGGAG
>NZ_SSMZ01000223.1 GCF_004799395.1 Phenylobacterium sp. | reverse complement strand
TCATGTGACCTCCATTGCCGATCGACAGGTTGGTGGACCCGGAGCCGCCGTTGCCTTGGATCCAGGCGTTGCTGAACGTCCCGCTCAAGAGGTTCTCGCCGGGAGTCAGCGTCGTTCCGCCGAAGGTCGCGTCGCTCGTGCCTGAGAAAGTGTAGTTGAACGAGCCGCTGAGGCCGGTCTGGGTCCAGAGGTTGTTGGGCGCGCCGGAGAAGCCGGCCGCAGCGCCGACGGCTGACGCGGTGAAGTTGAAGGTCGCCGGCACGAACGCCACGGCGTCCAGCGCAGCTCCCGGATTCTCGAAGCTGAACGAGGTCGAACCCGAGCCGGTGAGCGCGCCGCCGGAACCGGTGTCGCCGGCGCCATTGTTCGCCCAGGTGAAATTTGGCCCGGAAGCCAGGGTCGTGGTGGTTGCGAATACGGTAACGGCCGCTTGTGCGCTCGGGACGAACGCGGCGAAGGACAACACGGCGGCGCTCGCCGTCAAAGCCAGACCTTTCAACACAACAGCCTCCCGGTGATTCCCCCGGGGTAGCCGCTCAACACAGAGGCGCGAAAAATTTGTTCCGCGGGAAAATGGCGTCTGTGACGACTGTTTTGAAGGCCATCGGAGCGTGTTCGGATCGTCACAGTCCGGACCTCTCGGCCGCTCTATCGGAGCGTTCGGGACCTAGCGCCCGCTGAGCGCGCGGGCGGCGAAGTCGCGCCAAGTCTGGGCTTCCCTGCGGAACTGGCCACGGAGCTTGACCATGCGCTTGTCCAGCTCGACGACGATCTCGCGCGCCTCATCGCGGCGGCCGTGGCGGGCTATGAAGGCGGCGTAGCGGGCCAGCGCCTCGAAGCCCGGCAGCCGCTCGGAGGCCCATTGGTAGGCGGTGTCGGCCTCCGCGATGCGGTCCAGCGCCTCGTAGGCGCGCCCCAGCGACATGGCCGCGGCCGGTGTGCGGCCGAAGGTCTCGTCAGTCCCGAGCTTGTCGAGCACCTCGAGCGCGTCGGCCGGGCGGTTCAGTTCCAGCAGCGCGTTGGCCAGGCCCAGCAGCAGGACCGGGTCGTCGGCGTGCACCCCGTGAGCCGCGGTCCGGTAGAGCGCCTCGGCCTCGGCGAAGTGGCCCAGGTGCGCGGCGGCGGCGGCCAGGCGCGACTGGTTACGCACCGTGGGAGTCTCGTCGCAGGCCTGCTTGGCCTCACGGTATTCGCGGTGCGGGTCGAGGGTCTCGCGCGCGGCCTGGCCGAGCTTGCGGGCGGTGGTCCCGCCGAAGATATCGGGGACGATGTTGAGCGCGATATAGACCAGCCCGCCTAGCGGCTGGGTCATCAGGATGATCCATAGCCACATGGAGTTGCGGCCGGTTTTCACCGCGTGCCAGCACAGCAGCACCGCCATGATCAGCGACAGGAGAAAGCCAGGAATGATCATGTCGGCCGGTCCTAGAGTTCACCCCGCGCAGCCTTGCGCGGATCGACCTTGTCGGCCGGCGCCAGGCGCATGACTTCGGTTTGATATTTCTCGTCCTCGCCGGCCGCCAGCAGGGGCAGGGCCTCGGCGCAGGCCTCGATCAGCGGGGCGACCCACTGCTGGTCGGCCTTGTGGAATTCGGAGAGCACGTGGCCGTGCACCAGCTCCTTCTGGCCTGGGTGGCCCGTGCCCAGCCGCGCGCGGCGGTAGTAGGGGCCTACCTGGCTGGTGATCGAGCGCACGCCATTGTTCCCCGCCGCGCCGCCGCCGGCCTTCATCCGGAAGCGGCCGGGGGCCAGGTCGATCTCATCGTAGAAGACGATCAGGTTCTCAGGCTCGATCTTGAAGAACTTCAGCGCCTCGCCGACCGCTCGGCCGCTCTCGTTGTAGAAGGTCTGCGGCTTGAGGATCAGGATCTTGGCGGGCCCGTCCGGCGTCGGCACAGAGCCTTCGGCGGCGAAGCCCTGGAAGCGCGAGCGCCAGGGGCCGAAGCCCCATCGGCGCGCGATCTCGTCCACGGCCATGAAACCGATGTTGTGGCGCGTCTTGGCGTAGGTCGGGCCCGGATTGCCCAGGCCGGCGATCAGCAGCATCTGGCCCCCCGAAGACGGCCGCCCAACCAAGCTTGAGGCGACGGGGCCTTAGGCCTCGCCGCCTTCTTCCGCGGCGCTCTCGGCGGCGGCGCCTTCGGCGACCGCGGTGTCGGCCGCTTCGTCCTCATCGGCCTGCGACGAGGCGCCGGAGATGGTGGCCAGCACCGTCTCGGCGGGGATCGCAGCGGCGACGTTGGCCGGCAGCTTCAGGTCCGAGACGCGGATCGAGTCGCCGATGTCGAGACCGGTGAGGTCGAACACCAGCTCTTCCGGGATGTGGTCGGCCGCGCAGGCGACCTGCACGTCGTGGAACACCACGTTGAGCGTGCCGCCGCGCTTGATGCCCGGCGCCGCGTCATGGTTCTGGAAGTGCAGGGGCACGTTGATCTTGATCTGCTGGTTGGCGTCGACCCGATAAAGGTCGAAGTGCCAGGGCGTGTCGGTGACCGGGTGCATATCCACGGCCTTGGCGATGACCGGCTGGGTCTCGGAACCGTACTTCAGGGTCACCAGGTGGCCCAGGAGCTTGCCCGTGTAGAGCGCCTTCTTGAACTCGTTCATCTTGACCGAGATCGCGACGGGGTCCTTGTCGCCGCCATAGAGGACGCCGGGGACGAGGCCTTCGCGGCGGGCGACGCGCGCGCCGCCGGTGCCGGTGCGCTCGCGGACTTCAACGTTCAGAACGATATCGGCCATGGCCTTGCCTCAGAAACGAAACCGCCGCGCGAAGAGCGCGCGGCGACGCAGGATGCGACCCGGTTGGGCCGAAAGGTGCGCGTAAATACACAAAAGCCCCCGTCCGCGCAACGGGCGCGGGGCTTAATTCGAGCTCGTGCGCTTCTTGGTCTTCGACCGCGACGTAGCGGGCGTCGAGGCCTTGGTCAGCGCGGCGTCGGCCAGGGCCTGGACGCGGGGATCGATCGGCGCCGCGACGCCGGCGCCCTTCATCAGGCAAGCGCCGGTGTCTTCCAGAATGTGCTGGCCCAGGCAGAAGACGTCCTCGTAGTGCGGCCGGGCCACGGCCAGGCATTGGTAGAGGTTGAGCTTGGCCATGTTCAGGCAGACCCCGCCGGCGGGTTCGGCCAGGATCGGCATCACCTGGGCCAGGCTCGCGTCGTCAGCGTAGCCCAGGGCGGCCAGGGCGGCGACCGCGAGCGCGTGGATCACCTCCGGCGTATAGGGCGGCTCGGCGGTCATCGGCGTCACGTTCATCTGCCCGGGACCCGCGACCGCGGTCTGCAGGCGCAGGGTCTCGGTGACTTCGCCCGCGGCTTCGGTCTCGGAGAGCTGCTTGGCGAGCGCCAGCCGGCTCTCGCGGGCCGGCACGTCGGCCTTCGACCAGGCCTGATGCTGCACCTCGTAGGCCGCATGGTGCACGTCGCGGCCCAGGTCGATCAGCTTGCGGCCGTCGTCGCCCAGCGCGTTCATCACCAGGCCTGCAGCGCTGGCGGAGCCCGCGAAGCCCACGGCGTAGGCCGGGTCCTTCATGATTTCATAGGCGACGGTGCGGCGCTGCTCGGGGTCGCCCACGAACTTGCGCACCCCGGCCACATAGGTCGGGTCCTGCAGGGCTACAACCGCGCCGTAGGCGATGGCGCCGCGCAGCAGCTGGCCCGGCTCGTAAGCCTCGCCGGTCCGCAGGCCCTGGGCCACGTCCGAGCCGGTGGCGAAGCCGGGTGAAATGGCGCTCGCATGGATCACATATGCGCGGTAGGCGCTGGCCAGCTCCACGACGCGCGGCGACAGGCTGACCGGCGGGACCACGACGGCGACCGGCGCGGGCGGCGCGGGCGGCGGAGCCGGCGGCGGGGCGGAGGAGCAGGCGGCAAGGACCAGGGTCAGGGCGGCCACGGCGGCGCTCGGGGCGAATCCCAGAGAGGCGCGGCGGGGCGGAATTGCGGAGGTCATCGGAAAGCCTTCCCCGAAGATGCGTGGCGTTACGCTCAGATTCGTCCCCCGACAGGAGTGTGGAGTCGCACAGTAAACGCCCGGTGAGCAAGCGTCGCCCTGTCGAGACCCCTTCCTCAGTCGAACAGTTTCGACACGCTCTCCTCATTGGCGATGCGGCGGATCGCCTCGCCGATCAGCTTGTCGCAGCTGACGTAGCGGATCTTGCCGCCGTCGGTGGCGCGTTCCGGGGCGGCGATGGAATCGGTCATCACCAGCTCTTTCAGGATCGAGGCGTTCACCCGTTCGACCGCAGCGCCGGACATGACCCCGTGCGTGACATAGGCCGAGACCTCGGCCGCTCCGTTGTCGATCAGCGCCTGGGCGGCGTTGGTCAGCGTGCCGCCGCCGTCGATCATGTCGTCGAACAGGATGCAGCGGCGCCCGGAGACGTCGCCGATGATGTTGGCCACCTCGCTCTTGCCGGGGCCGGTGCGGCGCTTGTCGACGATGGAAAGCTCGGCGTTCAGCCGTGTGGCGACCGCCAGCGCGCGCACCACCCCGCCCACGTCCGGCGAGACGATCATCAGCTCGTTGGTCTTCTTGTGGTTGTCCTTGATGTCGGCGGCCAGGATCGGCGCGGACAACAGATTGTCGGTGGGGATGTCGAAGAAGCCCTGAATCTGGCCGGAGTGCAGGTCCATGGTCAGCACCCGGTCGGCGCCGGCCCGGGTGATCAGATTGGCCACCAGCTTAGCCGAGATCGGCGTGCGCCCGCCGGTCTTGCGGTCCTGCCGGGCGTAGCCGAAGTAGGGCATCACCGCGGTGATCCGCTTGGCCGAGGCGCGTTTCAGCGCGTCGATGCAGATCAACAGCTCCATCAGATTGTCGTTGGCCGGGTAGCTGGTGGACTGGATCACGAAGACGTCCTCGCCGCGGACGTTCTCGTCGATGGTCACCCAGACCTCATTGTCGGCGAAGCGTTTCACCTGCGCCTTGGTTAGCGGAAGGTCGAGGTGGGAGGCCACGGCCTCCGCCAGCGTACGATTGGAGTTGCCGGCCAGCAGCTTCATCGGGGCCCCGCGGAGGTTGCGCTTATGCGGCGGGCTTGTAGCAGGGGCGGGCTGTGAGTCTATCCCTCCAGCACAATCGCCGAGAGCAGGCGGCCGTAGTCGGGCTCGCCGGTCTTGAAGGCGCGGCGGTTGGAGAAGAAGTCGTCGGCCTCGGCGCAGGTGTCGTGGCCGATCCACGCGCGGGCTCCGACGCCGGCGGCCGCCAGCCGGTCGAGCACGAAGGCCGGCAGGTCGAACATCCGCTTGTCGGGCGCCGCGCCGGGGGCGAAGAACCGGGCGTAGGCGGGATCGGCGGCCATAAAGCGGTCCAGGTATTCCAGGCCGACTTCGTAGGATCTGGGTCCGATGCAGGGACCTATGACGGCGCGCAGGCGGTCGCGGTCGGCGCCCAGGGCCTCCATCCGCGCCACCGTGGCCTCGACAATGCCGTGGAGCGCGCC
>NZ_SSMZ01000222.1 GCF_004799395.1 Phenylobacterium sp. | reverse complement strand
GGCCGGGCTGGAAGACACCGTGCGCTGGTATGTCGACAACAGCGACTGGGTCGAGGGCATCCGCCAGCGCGGCTTCCAGTCGGAGCGGCTGGGCCTGGTCAAGGCATGACCGTGCGCGTCCTGCAGTTCGGCGTCACCGGGCAACTGGCTCGCGAGCTGCTGGCGCAGGCCAAGGACTTCGACGTCGAGATCACCGCCCTGTCGCGGGCCGACGCCGACTTCGCCAATCCGCAGGCTGTGGTCCAGCGTGTGAGGGACGCGAAGGCCGATCTGGTCGTGCTGGCGGCGGCCTATACCGCCGTGGACCTGGCGGAGACCGAGCGGGACCTGGCCTTCAAGGTCAATGCCGAGACGCCGGCCGCCGTCGCCGCGGCGCTGGGGCCTGACGGGCCGCCGCTGGTGCAGGTCTCCACCGACTACGTCTTCGACGGCGCCAAGGGCTCGCCCTACGTCGAGACGGATGCTCCGGCGCCGCTGAATGTGTACGGCGCCTCGAAGCTCGAAGGGGAGCGTGCGATCCTGGCCGCCCATCCGCGCAGCCTGATCCTGCGGACGTCCTGGGTGGTGTCGAGCCACGGCAAGAACTTCGTCAAGACGATGCTGCGACTGGCGGGGGAGAGTAAGCCGCTGAAGGTGGTCGCCGACCAGTTCGGCCGCCCGACCTCGGCGCGCGACCTGGCGCGGTTCATCCTGGGCCAGGCCGAGCGCCTGGCGAAGGCCCCGGCCGGCGACGCCGCGTTTGGCGTCCACCACTTCGCCAACGCCGGCGAAGTCAGCTGGAAAGGCTTCGCCGAGGGAATCTTCGACATCGCCTTGGGCGCCGGCGCGCCGGTGGTGGGCGCAGCCGCCACGGCGGACTGGCCGGCGCCGGCCCAGCGGCCGCTGCGTGGCACGCTGGACACCGGCAAGCTGGAACGAACCTACGGCGTGACGCTCCGGCCCTGGCGCGAGGCCCTGGCCGAGATCGTCAGGGAACTTCAATCGGAACAGAGGTCGGCGGCATGAGACGCGGCGTTATCCTGGCCGGCGGCTCCGGCACCCGGCTGCATCCCCTGACCCTGGCGGTCTCCAAGCAGCTGCTGCCGGTCTACGACAAGCCGATGATCTACTATCCGCTGTCGGTGCTGCTGCTGGCCGGCGTGCGCGAGATCCTGATCATCACCACGCCCGAGGACCAGGCGGCGTTCAAGCGGCTGCTGGGCGACGGGTCGCGCTATGGCGTGAAATTCGAATATGTCGTGCAGCCAAGCCCCGACGGCCTGGCCCAGGCCTATATCCTCGGCGAGGACTTCATCGCCGGCGAGCCCAGCGTCATGGTGCTGGGCGACAACATCTTCTTCGGCCAGAACTTCACCCGCTCGCTGCAGGCGGCGGACGCGCGGACGAGCGGGGCGACGGTGTTCGGCTATCTGGTGCAGGATCCCGAACGCTATGGGGTTGTCGAACTGGGGCCTGACGGCAAGGCGCTGGGCATCGAGGAGAAGCCGGCCGTCCCGAAATCGAACTACGCGGTCACCGGTCTCTATTTCTATGACGGCCGCGCCAGCGAGTTCGCCAAGACCCTGAAGCCTTCGCATCGGGGCGAGCTCGAGATCACCGCGCTCAATCAGGTCTATCTGGAAGCCGGCGAGCTCAACGTGGAGCTCCTGGGCCGGGGCTTCGCCTGGCTCGACACCGGCACCCACGACAGCCTGATCCAGGCCGGCGAATTCATCCGCGCGGTCGAGCAGCGCCAGGGCCTGCGGATCGGCTGCCTGGAGGAGATCGCCTTTCGGCGCGGCTGGATCGACGCCCAGCAACTGCGTCAACTGGCCGACGGTCTGGCGAAGAGCGAGTACGGCCAGTACCTGCGCCGGCTGTCCGAGCGGCCTTTCAGCCCCGATGACCTTGCGGAATAATGCGCCGCGGCGTGAAACCCAATCGGCTTGAGCGCGTCTCTAGAAAAATAGAGCTCTGACGCCGGCCGCCACTGCGAACCACAGGCCGACGGAAGCGCTCGCGGCCACGACGAGGCCGACGCCCAAAGGCAGGCGGCGGATCGGCGCGGTCTCTAGGGAGACGCTGCGCGGGCTGACGTCTTGGAACGATACGTCTGCTGGCATCGGACTTGCTCCGGACCCGTCCATCGGGCGGCGTGTCCCATAAGACACCGGGTGCGCTTAAGGACTCGTGCCCAGGAATGGAAAATGCCGCGTTAAGCGTCTTTCGGTCGGGCGCGCGCGTAGTTCGGATTGGGACCGGGGGATGAGCTGCGTGAGCACGCTGGCGGATCATGGCGAGATGAAACGGCCGGCCTCGACGGCCGTGGGCCAGCGCCGGTCTTCCCAGTCGACGCAGCCCTCGCACCTTCCGGTGGCGACGCATCCGTTCAAGCGCGTGCTGGACGTGTCGATCGCGGGGTTCGCGCTGTTGCTGTTCCTGCCGCTGCTTTTGGTGGTGC
>NZ_SSMZ01000221.1 GCF_004799395.1 Phenylobacterium sp. | reverse complement strand
TGCCGCCATCGGCCTCGATCAGCTTGCCGGCGTCGCCGTCTTCCTTGCCAAACAGCTCCGTCTCGACGCGCTCGCGCGGCACGGCGGCCAGGTTGATGGTGACAAACTTGCCGTCTCGCCTGCGGCCCATGTCGTGCAGGGCGCGGGCGACCAGTTCCTTGCCGGTGCCGCTCTCGCCGGTGATCAGCACGGTCAGATCCGCGCCCACCAGGCGGGCGATGGTGCGGTAGACCTCCTGCATCGGCCCCGACCGGCCGATCAGCGGCAGGCGGTCGTCGCGAACGGCGCGAGCCTGGGCGCGGGCGGCCTCCGGGTCAGCGGGCCGTGACAGGGCGCGGCGCGCGGCCGAGGTCATGTCGTCCAGGTCGAACGGCTTGGGAATGTAGTCGAAGGCTCCGACCTCGGCCGCGTTCACCGCGGTGATCAGGTTGTTCTGCGCGCTCATCACGATGACCGGCAGCTTCGGACGCTCCTTGCGGATCCGCGGCAGCACGTCGAACACGTTCTCGTCGGGCATGACCACGTCGGTGATCACCAGGTCGCCCTCGCCTTCCGAGACCCACTTCAGCAGGGTGGCGGCGTTGCCGGTGGCGCGGACCTGGTAGCCCAGGCGGGTGAAGGCCTGGCTGAGCACCAGGCGGATCGAGGCGTCGTCGTCGGCGATCAGGATCTTCTTACTCGCGGCGTTCATGCCGGGACGTCCTCTTCGGAAGCGATAGGCAACAGGACCCGGAACACCGTCCGGCCGGGTTCGGATTCAAAGTCGAGAAGCCCGCCATGCGCGGCCACCAGCTTGGAGACCAGCGCCAGGCCAAGGCCCACGCCATTGGCCTTGGAGGTCACAAAGGGCTGGAACAGGTGCTCGCGCAGGTGATCGGGGACGCCGGGGCCATTGTCCATGATGCGCACCTCGAGCGGCGCGCCCCGCAGAGCCTGGCCCTTGGCGGCGCGCACGCGCACCCCGTGGCGATAGGCGGTGTAGATGCCGATGGCGCCGCGCCCGTCGCCGCGCGAATGGGCGGCTTCGGCGGCGTTCTTCACCAGGTTCAGGAAGATCTGGATCAGTTGGTCCTCGTCGCCCTGCACCGGCGGCAGAGAGGGATCGTATTGCTCGCGCATGGCGAGCCCGTCGGCGACACCGTTGGCCGCCAGTGCGCGGACCCGGTCCAGCACCTCATGGATGTTGATCGGCGTCAGCGACGGCAAGGCGTCGTCCGAGAAGGCTTCCATGCGATCGACCAGCCGGCGCACGCGGTCGGTCTCGTCAACGATCAACTGGGCGAGCGGCGCATCCTCGGTCCTGGCCCCGGACTTCAGCAGCTGGGCCGCACCGCGGATGCCAGCCAGCGGGTTCTTGATCTCATGCGCCAGCATGCGGCCGAGGCCGACGATCGAGCGCAGGCCGCCGGCGGCTTCCGCACCCCCCCGCTCGACGCCCAGGCCGGCCTTGACCGTGAGGGTCAGCAGCACCGACCCATCGCCAAGCGGCGCCGCTGCGCCGTCCGCCTCGAAAGGCGCCAGGCCGAAGAGCGTGATCTGCACCCCGCGCTCGCGCACCTTGGCCTGCTCCTGCAGGGCGCGGTTCAAGAGGGAGACCAGAGCCGAGCCGGGTGGCAGGGCGGCGCTGAACCGGCCCCGCGCCAGCAGGCCCAGTCCCTGGCCGAACAGGCCTTCGGCAGCTTCATTGACAGCCACCAGGGCGCCATCGGCGTCCACCACCATGGCCGGATCGGGGCTGAGTTCGAAGGCCGCGGCCTTCAGCGCCAGGACGTCCACGCCCAAGGATTGCGGCAGGGTGCGCCAACTCATGCGGCCAGCCTCCGTTCGGGTTGCGTCCAGAGTTCGGTGAGGGCGCGTTCGACGTCGCACGCGTCGTCAAGCCGGCAGAGACGGCCGCGAGCCGCGCGGCGGTCCTCGGCGGCGGCCGGCCAGGGCGCCTGTTCGACGTAGGCCGCCAGGTGTTTGCGGAACACCCTCAGGCCCAGGCGATCGCCGTAGAAGCCGAGCGCGTCGCGGAAATGGTCGAGCGCAATGGCGAGGCGGGTCTCGGCGTCGGGCTCAGCGAAGGCGCGGCCGTCGAGCTCGGCCTCGATCTGCGCAGCGATCCAGGGGCGGCCATAGACGCCGCGGCCGACCATCACGCCGTCGGCGCCGGAGGCGTCCAGGGCGGCGCGGGCTGTCGCGCCATCGATGACGTCTCCGTTGACGATCACCGGGATCGAGACCGCGTCCTTCACCGGACGCACGGCGGCCCAGTCGGCCGCGCCCTTGTAGAACTGGCAGCGGGTCCGGCCGTGAACGGTCACCGCGGCGACGCCGAGGGTCTCGGCCCGCCGCGCCAAGTCCGGCGCGTTCCTGGAGGCGTCATCCCAGCCCAGGCGCATCTTCACGGTGACGGGAACATCCACCGCGCCGATGGCGGCGGCGATCAGCCGCTCGGCCAGCTCCGGCTCGCGCATCAGCGCCGAACCGCACTGGGCGCCGGTGACCTCGCGGGCTGGGCAGCCGAAGTTGAGGTCGATGATCTGGGCGCCGGCGGACTCAGCCATGCGCGCGCCCTCAGCGATGTGGACGGGATCGCGTCCGACCAGCTGGACGACCATCAGCGGCAGGCCCTCGCCCACGGCGGCGCGGCGCACGACGTCGGGCCGGCCCCTGGAGAGTTCGGCGCAGGCGACCATCTCCGTGGCCACGTATGGCGCGCCCAGCCGGCTTGCTGCGCGGCGGAACGGAAGGTCCGAGATGCCGGTCATCGGCGCGATCCATACGCGGCCGGCGACCTCGACCTTGTCGAGTTTGAGCGAACTGCTCATTATTTAATCATCCCCACAGCCAGCTTTTTAGGCACTTTGTGCGCTGCGGTAAAGCCCGCCCGAAGGCGAGACCAACTGGACAAGCGCGAGCGTGTCCCTAAACACGCACCCGATGAACTTCCTTTGCGTGGTGGTGGCGGCGGGCGAGGGCCTGCGCGCGGGGTCGGGCGAGCCCAAGGCCTGGCGGATGCTGGCTGGGCGACCCGTTGTCCGCTGGTCGGTGGAGGCCCTGCTCGCCGCCGGCGCTCGCGAGGTGGCCGTGGTCGTGGCGAAGGACCGTCTCCCCGCCGCGCAAGACGCGCTTCTGGGCCTGACCGGTTGGACAGCCGTGGCCGGCGGCGCGATGCGGGCCTTGTCGGTGCAGGCGGGCCTGGCGGCGTTGAGCGGTTCGGAAGACACGCCCGTCCTGATCCACGACGCGGCGCGGCCGTTTGTCACGGGCGCCCATGTGGCGGCGTTGTTAACGGCGTTGGAGGGTGCGGACGGCGCGGTCCCTGCCCTGCCCGTGCCGGACACCTTGAAGCGCGGCCGCGATCGGGTGGTGAGCGAGACGGTCAGCCGCGAGGGCCTCTGGCGCGCCCAGACACCCCAGGCCTTCCGGCTAGGCCGCCTTCGCGCGGCCTATGGCGCCTGGGGCGCTCAAGCCGAGCCCACCGACGACGCCCAGGTCGTGGAGGCGGCGGGCGGGCGCATCGCGCTGGCCGCCGGCGACCCCATGCTGATGAAGCTGACCTATCCGGAGGACTTCGCCATGGCCGAGCAGCTGGCAGGGGGGCGCCGGGTGGTGCGCACCGGCTTCGGCGTCGACGCCCACCGCTTCGGGGCCGGCGAAGAGGTCTGGCTCGGCGGCGTCCGAATTCCCCACAACCAGGGTCTGATCGGCCACTCCGACGCCGACGCCGGACTGCACGCGCTGACGGACGCGCTGCTGGGCGCGATCGCCGAGGGCGACATCGGCCAGCATTTCCCGCCCTCCGATCCAAAATGGAAAGGCGCTTCCTCCGACCGGTTCCTGACCCATGCCGTCGGCTTGGCCGAGGCCAAGGGCGGTCAGGTGATCAGCGCCGACCTGACGCTCGTCTGCGAGCGGCCGAAGATCGGGCCGCACCGCGACGCCATGCGCGCGCGCATCGCCGAACTGCTGGGCCTCCCCATCGGCCGGGTCAGCGTCAAGGCGACGACGACCGAGGGCATGGGTTTCACCGGTCGCGAGGAGGGCTTGATGGCCCAGGCGGTCGTCTGCGTGGAAACCCCTCTCTAGAGGTCGCTGTAGGGGTCGAGCTTCTGCAGGAACCGCCGCCACAGCGCCCCGATCAGGTTGGTGTAGTCATCGGTCCAGGGCCTCACGGCGCGCGCGTCGGTGAGCTTCCAGCGCGGATCGCGGACGAATGGCTCCAGGGCCGCGCGGGACTTGCCGACGATCACCGCGTTCTCCGGCGACGGCCAGCCGCCGCGGTCTTCGTTGGGGCCGGGCCGGAAACGTTGGATCAGAGCCACGCCGCCCGCCGCTTTGGCCACCGCCTGCGCCGGCCCGTCCAGATCGAGATTGCGGTTGGAGAGGTGCAGGATCAGCACCCCATCCGGCTTCAGGTGGGTCAGATAGCCCTGCACAGCCTGCACCGTCAGCAGATGCGTTGGCACAGCGTCCGATGAGAAGGCGTCGATCAGCAGGATGTCGAAGACGCCGGTCGGCTGCTCGGCGAGCGTCAGGCGCGCATCGCCCAGGACATAGTCCACCGGCCCCCGAGCGCACTTGGTGGTGTAGGCGAAGTGCTTGGGGTCGCTGGAGATCTTGATCACCAGCGGGTCGATCTCGAAGAAGGTCAGTCGGTCGCTGGCCCGCACATATGCCGCCACCGAACCGGTGCCCAGCCCGACCGCGCCGATCCGCAAGGCCGGCTTGGCGCGCTCGCCCAGGAACACCTGCCCGATCGGCGACGAGTTTGCATAGTACACCAGAGGGTTGCAGCGCCAGCGAGGCGTCAGCGCCTCGGCGCCGTGCAGCGTCGTGCCGTGCGACAGCATGCGCGTCGGCCCGCCCAGGGCCGGGACCTGTGTTTCGCCCTGCCGCAGGACGCCGAAGAAGCTGCGCCAGGTCTGGTCGGTGGTGGTGCGATCCGCCGTACTCTCCGCGCCGATCCACAGGATGAGGATCACCGCGAAGAACAGCAGGGCGTGGCGGCGCACCATGTAGGCGGCGATCACCGCCAGGACGAGGCAGCCTTTCACCCCGAGCTCGAACATGTCGATCTGGCTGAAGCCCGCGAACAGCGGCCGGGCGAAGACGTGCGGGGCGACGAAGGTGTTCAGGATCGGCATCGCCACCCCGGCCCCAACGCCCAGGATCAGCATGGCGGTCGTGAAGATGTCGATCTTCCAGTCGCCCCAGGGCCGCAGCAGGCAGGCGGCCACCAGGACCAGTGGATATTCCCAGACGTTGTCGAAGATCACCGGCGCCAGGAAGGCGTTGAAACTGCCGCCGATCACTCCGCCCAGCGACATCCAGAAATAGAACTCGGTCAGCCGCTCCGGCGGCGGCCGGCGCGCAACCAGGGCCTGGTGGCACATCAGCGCGGTGAAGAAGAACGCGCCGAGGTTCACCGGCAGCAGCAGGAAGAAGGGGCTCGCGTGGAAGGGCAGCAACGCCAGGCAAATGGCTGCCAACGCTGCCTGCAGCAGCAGGGTCACGTCCTTGGGGATCGCGGGCCTGGCCTGGAAGGCGACGATGAAGGTGATCAGGTAGAGCGCCAGCGGCAGGACCCAAAGGAACGGCGCGGAGGCCACGTCGGTGGTGATGTAGGTCGTCGTCCCCAGCATCAGGCTCGACGGGATCGCCGCCAGGGCAACCCAGATCAGCCGCTCCCGCCACGCGATGGGGGCCGCTTCGATGGCGCCCGGACGCACCGGGCCGCGGGCCTGGCCCGCCCGGATCACCGCGATCGCCAGGCCGGCCATCAACAGCACGAAGGCGAGGTAGCCACCGCTCCAACCCAGCCGCTGGGCGTGAAGCGTCAGCGTCGGCTCGACTAGCAGCGGGTAGGCCAGCAACGCCAGCAGGCTGCCCAGGTTGCTTGCGGCGTAGAGGACATAGGGTTCGCTTGCCGTCTCGGGCCCCTCGCCCTCCCCGAACGTCCGCGCATGCCAGGCCTGCACCAGCGGCGCCGTGGCCGACAGCACCGCGAACGGCGCGCCGACCGAGACCGCCAGCACGCCGAGCAGCCACAGCGCGGGATGGTTCGAAGATGGCGGCCCGATCAGCTCGTTGATCCGCAATGGCAGGACGACCATGGCGGCCAGCATCGCCGCGCCGTGGACCAGCGCCTGCGCGCGAAGCGAGCGTAGCCGCTGCAGCAGGTGGGCGTAGGCGTAACCGGCCAGCAGCGCGCCCTGGAAGAACGCCAGGCTGGTGTTCCACACCGACGGACTGCCGCCCAGCCGCGGCAAGACCAGCTTGGCGATCATCGGTTCGACCAGGAACACCAGGGCGGCGCTGGCGAAGACCGTCACGGCGAACAGGGTCGCGGGCGGCGGCGCGGCGCGCGGCGCGTCGGAGGTGAGCGTGGTCATGCAGGCCGCCCCTTCAGGCGCTCGAATCGCCTTGAACCCCCAGCCTATCCGATGCTCTGGTCGGCGGACCCATTCCACCGCCGGACGAGGCCCTGCGCATGTTTTCGCTCGAGATCGTGACCCTGGCCCGTCTGCTGGTCGACGAAGCCCGCGAACGGTCCCTGCGCATCGTCACGGCAGAGAGCTGCACCGGCGGGCTGGTGGCCGGCGCGATCTGCCAGGTGGCCGGCGCCTCGGACGTCTTCGAGCGCGGCTTCGTCACGTATTCCAACCGCGCCAAGCAGGAGCTGCTGGGCATTCCTGGCGACCTGATCGCCGACCTCGGCGCGGTGTCGGAGCCGGTGGCGCGGATGATGGCGGAGGGCGCGCTCGAAAACTCCAACGCCCACGTGGCCGTGGCGATCACCGGCGTGGCGGGCCCAGGCGGCGGCACGCCGATGAAGCCGGTGGGCACGGTCCACATCGCCACCGCGCGGAGCAACCACGGCCTGCAGCACCGCCTGGAATTCTTCGAATTGAACGAGCGGATCGATATCCAGCTCGCCGCGGTTCAGTCGGCCCTTGAGATGCTGCGCGACCGGATGACTTGAGGTTCAGGCGGTCTGGCGCGCCCGCATCGGCGACATCAGCTTCAGCAGGCTCTCGTCGCCATAGGCATTGCGGTAGAGCGCGATCAGCGGCGGCACGACCACGAAGCTGCCCAGCACGAACCCGACGGCCAGAATCATCACCATGATTCCGTTGGCGGCGGCCGGCGCCATGCGTCCGTTCAGGAACACCAGGCCTGCGTGCACCTTCCCGATCAGATCGTTGAACAGGATGATGTTACCGACGAACAGCGCGCGCCAGAACACCGAGATGAACAGCAGCATCTTCCAGGTGTTGGTCGGAAGGCTCAGATGCCGATACGCGGCCGACCACAGGCCCACCACCGCAATCGGCATGAAGACGAGCAGATCGATCAGATCGATCGGCGAAAGGTGTGAGAACCTTCCGAGCGTCGGGGGCAGGATCGCGGCGGCGAACACCAAGTAGGCGACCGCGTAAATCCTCCAGAAAAACAGCACTAGCCTCTCCTAGACGACCCGTGGATCGGAGGTGGAGTCTTGCAAGTGCATGTTGCAGAGCTGCTAACAAGCAAGGTGAAGATGCCGTCCACCAAGATTAGACGGACCGGCTGATCCCCGCCACGCCGTCCGGCGCGCCAAGGCCAGCTCCATAGAGAACCGTTGCCCGGTCCTCGAAACAGGTCATCAGCCGATCCACCGCATGGGCGAAGTTGGCGCTCAACAGGGCCTCTAGCAGGCGGGACTTGAATTGGAAGTCGATGTCGAACTCGACGCGGGTCTGGCCGTCAGCGTCCTCGAAGAACCGCCAGCGGTTGGCCAGGCGCTTGAACGGGCCGGACAGCAGGGTGACATCGATCTGCCGTGAGGCCGCGTCGCGGCGCACGCGGGTGGAGAATCGCTCCTTGAGGAAGGAAAAGCCGACGCCGGCCTCCGCATCGACCGTCTCGACGCCTTCGCCGAGGTCGCGGGCGTTCCAGATCCGCATGGCGGTGATCCAGGGCACGAACTCGGGGTAGGCCATGACATCGCCCACCAGGCTGAAGAGCTGGTCGGGAGCGTAGGGTAGACGCTTGGTGACGTGATGCTTCACTCCGCGCCGACCCCTAGGCCGCGGCATCCTTGGCGGCGCGCGCGGCCTGCAGGCGAGCGAAGTCCTCGCCGGCGTGATGCGATGACCGCGTCAACGGGCTCGCCGCCACCATCAGGAATCCCTTGGCGCGGGCGATCTCCTCATAGGCGTGGAATTCGTCGGGGTGGACAAAGCGGTCGATCGGCGCGTGCTTGCGGGTCGGCTGCAGGTACTGCCCGATGGTGATGAAGTCGACTCCGGCCGAGCGCATGTCGTCCATCACCTGCATGACTTCTTCCTTGGTCTCGCCGAGGCCGACCATGACGCCGGACTTGGTGAACTGGGTCGGGTCCCGCTCCTTCACCCGCTCCAGCAGGCGCAGCGAATGGTAGTAGCGCGCGCCGGGCCGGATCGAGAGGTAGAGCCGCGGCACGGTCTCCAGGTTGTGATTGAACACGTCGGGCTTGGCGTCGATCACCACGAACGCCGCCTCAACGGGCTTCCTCAGGAAGTCCGGCGTCAGGATCTCGACCGTCGTGCCCGGCGCGGCGGCCCGGATGGCGCGCACCACGGCGGCGAAGTGCCCGGCCCCGCCGTCGGCCAGGTCGTCGCGGTCCACCGAGGTGATGACCACATGCTTCAGGCCCATCTTGGCCACCGCGTCGGCGACGCGGACGGGCTCGGTAGGGTCGAGAGGGTTCGGCTTGCCGGTGGCGACATTGCAGAAGGCGCAGGCCCGCGTGCAGGTCTCGCCCATGATCATCATGGTGGCGTGGCTCTTCGACCAGCACTCGCCGATGTTGGGACAGGCGGCCTCCTCGCAGACGGTGACTAGGCCGTTGGCCTTCACGATGTCGCGGGTGGCGTTGTAGCCGGCTGAGCCCGGCGCGCGGACGCGCAGCCACTCGGGCTTGCGCAGCAGTGGCGTCTCAGGATTCGCCTGCTTTTCCGGGTGACGCGGACGGATCGCGCCCGAAAGATTGTCGATGACCACGGCCATGGCCCCTAGATCGGCGGTCGCGGGCTTCGGATCAAGGCAAGAGTGGGCGCGGTGCGAGCCGCTCACGGTCTGTAACCAATCTTTTCATCCGTGTGACCAGCCGATAGGCTTGCTGCAACGATAAGAAAGATGGGAGGCGAGAGCTCTTGCTGCGTTCCTTTGACGCCCACCAGGCGCAGACGACCCTGTTCGACGCCCTGATCGAGGCGCGCCAGACCTACGGCGCCAAGAAGCCGATCCTGGAGGACCAGGAACGCAATCCGCTAAGCTACACCGACCTGATCCGGGCCGCCTTTGCGCTGGGCCGCAAGATTGCCGGGTTTACGAAGCCCGCCGAGCGCGTGGGAGTCATGCTGCCCGCCAGCTCAGCTGCGGCCGTGACCTTCTTCGCCCTGCATGCCTTTGGCCGCACGCCGGCCATGCTCAACTTCACCGCCGGCATCCGCAACCTGAAGGCCGCCTGCGAGCTGGCCGGGGTGAAGCGGGTGCTGACCTCCCATCGCTTCGTCGAGCAAGGCAAGCTGCACGACCTGATTGACGCGCTGGAGACCCTGACGACGGTCACCTACCTGGAGGACGTCCGCGCGACCGTGGGCCTGCCGGACCGCCTGTTCGCCGCTGCTGCGGGCGCGTTTCCCAAGAACTTCCGGACCGCCAGCAGGCCGTCTGACCCCGGCGTGATCCTGTTCACCTCCGGCAGCTTCGGCGCGCCGAAGGGCGTGGTGCTGAGCCAGGCCAATCTACTGGCGAATGTCTTCCAGGTCGCCGCCCACATCCCGCTGGATCCGGATTGGGTGTTCTTCAACCCGCTTCCGACCTTCCATTGTTTCGGCCTGACGGCCGGGGTGCTGCTGCCGATCATGACCGGCATGAAGGCCTTCCAGTACCCCTCGCCGCTGCACATCAAGCAGATCCCGCCGCTTATCAAGGACACTGGCGCTTCTGTGCTGTTGGCGACGGACACTTTCGTGAACCAGTACGCCCGCTCGGCTGACCACGGCGAGCTGTCAGGCCTGAGGTTCATCGTCTGCGGCGCCGAGAAGGTCCGCGAGGAGACCCACAACCTGATCGCCGAGCGATTCGGCGGCGTGCCGGTCTTGGAAGGCTATGGCGCCACCGAGGCCGCCCCGGTGATCGCGGTGAACAAGCCGGACGACAACCGCCGCGGCACCGTGGGCGGCCTGCTCCCAGGCATGGAGACGCGCCTGGAGCCCGTCGAGGGCATCCCCGGCGGCGGCAAGCTCTATGTCCGCGGCCCGAATATCATGGTCGGCTATCTGGTCCCGGGCGGCGCCATAGAGGCGCCGGTCGACGGTTGGCACGACACCGGCGACGTGGTCTCGCTGAGCGAGGACAACTGGATCAAGATCAAGGGCCGGGTGAAACGCTTCGCCAAGGTCGGCGGCGAGATGGTCTCGCTGACCGCGGCCGAAGACCTGGCCTGTGCGGTCTGGCCGGACGCCCGCCACGCCGTGGTCTCCCTGCCGGACCCGAAGAAGGGCGAGCGGCTGGTCCTGGTCACCGACCGCATGGACGCCGACGCGGGCCCCTTGATCAGCCACGCCCAGTCGATCGGCGCGCCGGAGATCGCCGTGCCGCGCAAGATCATCAAGGTGATGGAGATCCCGGTCCTGGGCACCGGCAAGACGGACTACGTGGCGCTGCAGCGTATTGTCGACGCGGAGATGCGCCGGGCGGCCTAGCGGTAGGCGCTGGCCTGGATCTCGAAGAGCTCGGCGTACTTGCCGCCGGCCCGCATCAGGGCCTCGTGGCTGCCGAACTCGGCGATCCGGCCCGCGTCCAGCACGGCGATGGCGTCGGCCATGCGCACCGTCGAAAAGCGGTGGGAGATCAGGAGGGTCGCGCGGCCGCCGGACTGGCCCGACCGCGCCTCGGCGGCGAAACGTTCGAAGAGGTCGTGCTCGGCGCTGGCGTCCAAAGCCGCAGCCGGCTCGTCAAACACCACCAGCAGGGGCTGCTCGCGCATCAGAGCCCGGCCCAGCGCCAGTTTCTGCCATTGCCCGCCACTGAGGTCGACGCCGCCCCACTTCTTGCCGAGCATGACCTCCAGGCCGTGCTCACCGAGCGTCGCAAGATCCGCCGCCCCGGCCCGGCCGAGCGCCGCGGTGACGCGGTCGCGGTCGCCTAGACGCGGCAGATCGCCCAGGCCCACGCTTTCGTGCATGGCGACCTCGAAGTTGGTGAAGTCCTGGAACGCGCCGCTGATCCGCTCGCGCCAGGCGGCGGGTTGGATATCGGCCAGATCGGTGTCGTCCGCCAGGATGCGGCCCGCGGACGGCGGGTAGAATCCACACAGGAGCTTCACCAGGGTCGATTTGCCCGAGCCGTTTTCGCCGACCAGCGCGATCACCCGGCCCGCCGGCAACTCCAAGGAGACATCGGTCAGGACCGGCTTGTCCCGGTCGAGATAGGTGAAGCAGACGCCCTCGACCTTCAGGCCGCGGCGCAGGATCGTCGGCGCCGCCGCCTCGCCTGTCACGGCTTGGGCGGCGGTGTTCGAGAAGTCGACCAGCCACTCATAGCGCTCGACCGTGGTCATGATCGCCTGGAAGTACTGGGCGAACTGCAGAGCGAAGGTCATCTGGATGATCAGGCCGGTGGTGAGGGTCGCGGCGAGCACGACGCCGCCGGGGTTGACCGCGCCCTGCGCCGCCCGGAACACCAGCCATGCCACCGCCGCGACACAACCGAGTGTGAAGGCCATGTCGCCCAGCGACGACCAGATCGCCCCGCCCCAGTTGGCGCGGACGTTCAGATGACGGGTCGTGGCGCTGATGTCCCGGTAGCGCTTCGCCAGTTCCGCCCCGAGCCCGAAGATCCGCAGCTCCTTTCCGGCCACCGGCGAGGTTGCGTGGTTGAAGATGTGTCCGCGCAGCCGCATGGGCTCGGCGGTGGCCTCCTGGGCGCGCACCTGCAACCGCCGGGCGCGCTGGCCGGCCAGCGCGCGGGGAATGGCGAAGATCGGCAGGAGTGCGAGCCAGGGATCGATGCCGATCAGGATGACGAAGGCGCCGCCCAGGGTGACCAGCATCCGCACGTTGAGCATCACGGCCTGCAGCCCGCCGGCGAGCATCTGGCTCTGGCTGCGGATCAGCTGGATCTTGTCGGCATGCACCGGCCGGTCAGCGTACTCGAGGGTCGGGATCCTCGCGGTCAGGCGCACCAGTTCACCGTCCAGGTGGACCGTGATGGCCTCGATCAGGCGGGGCAACGCCTGGGCGTAGGCAAGATAGCTCAGCCCGCCGAGTCCGCCGGTGAAGGCAAGCGTCAGGCCGGCGCGCAAGGCGTGAGCGCGATCGCCTGTCGCGGCGGCCTGGACCACGTTCTGGATTTGATACGAGGCTACCAGGGTGAGGATTGCGCCCAGCAACTCGGTCACGATCGCGACGACCGCGCGGCCCGGCGCGGCGGAAAACGCCAGGCTGACGAGCGTCGCCGCCGTTCGCCACGTCTTGCGCACACCCTCCAGCGCTTTCATGCGGGCGCTCCCGGCTCGACGAAACGCTGCGACTGCAAGTCGAACATCTCGGCATAGCGGCCGCCGCGGGCGATCAGCGCATCATGGGTCCCCAGTTCCGAGACCGCGCCGTTCTCCAGGAAGCAGATGCAGTCGGCGCGACGCACCGTGGAGAAGCGGTGCGAGATCAGCAGCGTCGTCAGCCCCTTGGTGAGGTCCAAGAAGCGGTCGTAGAGCGCCGCCTCCGCGCGGACGTCGAGGTTGGCGGTGGGCTCGTCGAGGATCAGCACCCCGGCGCCCGCCTCCACGGCGAACAGCGCGCGCGCGAGACCGATTCGCTGCCACTCCCCGCCGGAGAAATCGGCGCCGCCGGTGAAGTGCCGCGAAAGCGGCGTATCCCAGCCGGCCGGCAGGCCCTGGATGCGGTCCAGGACGCCGGCCTTTTCGGCGGCCCGCTCCAGGGCGGCCTGGTCGTGGGCCATCTCCAGCCCGCCGAAGCCGATGTTGTCGCGCGCCGGCAGGCCGTAGCGCAGGAAATCCTGGAAGATCGCTGCGATGCGCCGCTGCCAATCGGCGGGCTCAATCTCCCGCAGGTCCTGCCCGTCTACCCGCACCGCGCCGCTTGTCGGGTCGTAGAGGCGCGCCAACAGCTTCACGAGCGTCGTCTTGCCCGCGCCGTTCAGGCCGACCAGCGCCATGGAGGTTCCCGCCGAGATGGTGAGGTCGAGGTCCTTCAGGACCGGCTCGCGGCCGCCCGCATAGGTGAAGCTCACCTTGTCGAAGCGGATCTCCTGGCTCGGCGCGCCCGCGGAGAGCCGCGCGAGCGGCGGTCCTGGCTGGGGCGTTGTCCGGCGCTCCAGTTCGAGGATCGCCGGGATGGCGGCCGAGCCCTGGGCGATCACCGTGTCGGCGCCGTTGAGGCCCCCGAGGGCGCTCAAGCCGGCGACGGCGCGCAGATAGACCACCAGGGCGCCCAGGCTGATCGCGCCGGTCGCCGCATCCGCCGCCAGCAGGCCGTAGACCGCGCCCGTGGTCAGGGTCACGATGACAGAGGCGGCCATGGTCAGGCGAAAGGCGCCGCCCTGGGCCTTGCGCTGCGCGTCGAGGCCAGCCTGCCATTCGCTCCGCATCCGGTCGGCGATCCAGCCGCCGATGCCCAGCAGGCGCACGTCCTTGGCGGACGCCGGCGCCAGCGCCAGGGTGCGGAAGTAGTCCGCCCGGCGGACCGCGGCGGTCTGGCCGACCACGGTCTGGAGCTGGCGGGCGAAGCCGCTGCGGGCGATGAGGCCGAACACCAGCAGGACGGCGAGCAGCAGGGCTGCGGCCCACCAATGATAGCCGATAAGCAGAGCGCCTGAGGCGACCGCGGTCAGGGTTGTGGCGATGCGCGAGTTGATCAGCTGGTTCACCGCCGTGCCCGGCGTGTAGCCGGCGACGCCGATGCCGGCGGTCTGGGACAGAAGATCGGCCACCGCCGGGTCTTCAAGGTGCGCAATGCCCCACGGCCGGTTGACCGCTGCCATGGCCCGCTGGCGCAGGTTGGAATCCAGCCGCCAGCCCATGGCCGTGGCGACCGCGGTGCGCACCCTGGGCGCAATCTGCAGCAGCATCATGAGCGCTGCCCAGACGGCCAACACCTGGAGGGTCCGATGGCCGGCGACGGAAGTCAGTCCGCCGGCCTTGATGGTGGCCGGCAGCGAGCCCACGAGCCCGCCCAGCGCCAGCATCTCGGCGGCTGGCAAGGCCGCGCCGACGATCAACAGCCCGGCCACAACCGGCGATCGCCAACCGCTGACCGCGATGGCCATGCGGAGCGCACGAAGCACCGGCCCGTCCCAGAGACCGCGCAGGAAGCCGATTGGAGACTTCAGAACAGACGCCCTTCCCAAGACGGGGAGCCTAGCTTGCGCCGGGCGGCGGCCGCAAACGCCCGTAAGTCACACCGGCCTTAGGTCAGATGTGCAGGACCATGCCGTAGGCGTCGAGGGAGGCCTCGTGCATGGCTTCGCTCATGGTGGGGTGCGGGAAGACGGCGGCCTGCAGCTCGGCCTCGGTGGCCTCAAGTGTCATGGCCAGCATGAAGCCCTGGATCATCTCGGTGACCTCGGCGCCGATCATGTGGGCGCCGATGAGGGCGCCAGTCTTGCCGTCGAACACGGTCTTCACGAAGCCCTCGGTTTCGCCGGATGCGATGGCCTTGCCGTTCACCCGGAAGGGGAAGCGGCCGACCTTGGGTTCGCGGCCCTGGTCCTTGGCCTGGGCTTCGGTGAGGCCCACGGAGGCGATCTGCGGGGTCGAATAGGTGCAGCCGGGGATCGGGCTTTCGATGTTGGTCGGCTTCAGGCCCGCAATGTGCTCGATGCAGTGGACACCTTCGTGGCTGGCCTTGTGCGCCAGCCAGGGCGGGCCGGCCACGTCGCCGATGGCGTAGAGGCCAGGTACGCCGGTCGCGCCGTGCTTGTCGACGACGACGTGGGTCTTCTCCACCTTCACGCCCAGGGTTTCGAGCCCGAGGTCTTCGACATTGCCGACGATGCCGACCGCGACGATGGCGACATCGGCCTCCAGGGTCTCGGTCTTGCCGCCGGCCTCGATCTCGACGGCGACCCCCGTTTTGGTCTTGGTCAGCTTCTTGACGTTGGCCGGCACGCGGAACTTGAGGCCGCGTTTCTCGAAGGCCTTATGGGCGGCCTTGGAGACCTCCTCGTCTTCCACCGGCAGGATGCGCGGTAGGGCTTCGATCACCGTAACATCTGAGCCCAAGGCCCTGTAGAAACTTGCGAATTCGATTCCAATGGCGCCGGAGCCGATGACGATCAGGGTCTTGGGCGAGGCCTTGGGCGCCAGCGCTTCGCGATAAGTCCATACCCGCTCGCCGTCCGGCTCCAGGCCGACGGCCGGGAGGGTGCGGGCCCGCGCCCCTGTCGCCAGGATGACGTGCTTGCCGGTGAGAGTGCGCGCGCCACCGGCCTTCAGCGCCACGACGACGCTGGGCGCGCCTTGCCCCTTCGCGAGCTTGGCGGTCCCCTCGACCACTTCGACCTTGTGCTTTTTCATCAGGAAGGCGACGCCGGAATTGAGCTGCGCCGCCACCTTGCGGGACCGCTTCACAACCGCTCCGAAGTCGAAGCCGCGCTTCTCAACCGACAGGCCATAGTCGGCCAGGTGGTCGAGCTGTTCGTAGACCTCGCCGGACTTCAGCAGCGCCTTGGTCGGGATGCAGCCCCAGTTCAGACAGATGCCGCCCAGGAGTTCGCGCTCGACGATGGCCACCTTCATGCCAAGCTGACTGGCGCGGATCGCGGTCACATAGCCGCCGGGGCCGGAGCCCACGATGATAACGTCGAAATCATCGGCCATCAGAGCAGCGCCTCGATGGCGCCTGCCAGCGACTGCGGCGTGTCGGTGGGCGCAAACCGCGCCTTCACCTCACCGGTGCGGTCGACGAGGAATTTGGTGAAGTTCCACTTGATGCCTTCCGAGCCCAGGAGGCCCTTCTTGGCGTGTTTCAGATAGGCGTAGAGCGGGTGGGTCTGCGGCCCGTTTACGTCGATCTTCGCCATCATCGGGAAGTCCACGTCGTAGGTCAGCGAGCAGAAACTGGCGATCTCCTCGGCGTTTCCCGGCTCCTGCGCCCCGAACTGGTTGCAGGGGAAGCCCAGCACCACGAAGCCGCGGTCCTTGTATTTGCGATAGAGCGCCTCCAGGCCGGAGTACTGGGGCGTGAAGCCGCACTTGGACGCGGTGTTGACGATCAGCACCACCTGCCCTTGCCGCTCGGACAGCGGCGCGGGTTTGCCGTCGAGGGTCTGGGCGCTGAAGTCGTAGATGCTCATGGCGCTCATCCTCAGACGATCATGGTGATCGGGTCTTCAAGCAGCGGCTTGAAAGCGGCCAACCAGCGGGCCCCGGTCGCCCCGTCCACCACCCGATGGTCGCAGGTCAGTGTGACGCTCATTACGGTGGCGATGGCCAACTGGTCGCCGCGCACCACGGGCCGCTTCTCGCCGACGCCCACCGACAGGATCGCGCCCTGCGGCTCGTTGATGATCGAGGCGAAGGACCTGATGCCGAACATGCCCAGGTTGGAGACCGAGAAGGTGCCCCCCTGGAACTCCTCGGGCTTCAGCTTCTTGGTCCGGGCCCGCTCAGCCAGGTCTTTGGCCTCGACCGCGATCTGGGCCACGCCCTTGGTCTCGACGGCCCGGATGATCGGGGTGATCAGCCCGCCGGACACGGCCACCGCCATGGCGATGTCGGCGTGGTGGTGCATGGCGATGCCTTCGGGCGTGTAGGAAGCGTTAGCCTCCTTAACCTGCATCAGGGCCACGGCGGCGGCCTTGATCACCATGTCGTTGACGCTGACCTTCACGCCCGACTTCTCCAGCATGGTGTTGATCTTGGCCCGCGCAGCCAGGAGGGCGTCGATCTCGATGTCGATGTTCAGCGGGAAGTGCGGCACGTCGCGGAAGCTGTCGGTCATCCGCCGCGCGACGGTCTTGCGCATGCCGTCGAGCGGAATCAGGTCGTAGCTGCCCGCCGCAATGCCCTGCTGCTCCAGCGACTGGACCTGACGTGGCGCAGCGGGCGCCTGGCCCTGGGCCGGTTGCGGCTGAACGGCGGGAGCCTCGGCGGGAGCCTTGGTCTGGCCGGGCTGGGCGGCGTCCACGTCGGCCTTCACGATCCGCCCATGCGGGCCGGTGCCCTTCACCGCCGAAAGCTCCAGCCCCTTCTGCTCGGCGATCCGCCGCGCCAGCGGCGAGGCGAAGATGCGCTGGCCGTCAGCAGCCTTTGCCGCGGGTGCGACGGCCCCCGCTGGGGCCGGTTCGGCGTCCGGCGTCGGGACGGGTTGAGGCGCTTCAGCTTTCGCCGGCTCAGCGGGCTTTGGCGCTTCGACCTTCGGCGCGTCTGCTTTCGGCGCGGGCGCAGCGGAGCCGCCCGCGTCATCGCCCGACAGCCTGGCGATCGGCGCGTTGACCTTCACGCCTTCGGCGCCTTCTGCGACGAGCAGTTCCTCGACCGTGCCCTCGTCGACGGCCTCCACCTCCATGGTGGCCTTGTCGGTCTCGATCTCGGCGATAACGTCGCCGGACTTGACCTTGTCGCCCTTCTTCACGTGCCACTTGGCGAGGGTGCCCTCCTCCATGGT
>NZ_SSMZ01000220.1 GCF_004799395.1 Phenylobacterium sp. | reverse complement strand
AGCGCCTCCATCTCCACGCCGGTGGGCCCGGTGGTCTTGACCCGCGCGGTCACCGCCAGGCCGCCCTCGCCCGGCTCGACCCGCACCTCCACCTTCGACAGCGCCAGCGGATGGCACATGGGGATCAAAGACGATGTTTGCTTGGCCGCCATGACGCCGGCGACCTCGGCCACGGCGCGCACGTCGCCCTTGGCGCCCTGGCCGGAAACGGCCAGCGCCAGAGTTTCCGCGTTCATCCGCACGAAGCCTTCCGCCACCGCCTCGCGGGCCGTGGCGGCCTTGTCGGAGACGTCCACCATCCGCGCGCGGCCGTCCGGCCCGATATGGCTGAGCTGGCTCACGTCTCCAGGAGCCGCGGCATGAGCTCGACCATGTTACAGGGGCCATGGCGGCTGTCGAGCTGGGCGGAGATCACCTTGTCCCAGCCATCCCTCACCGCCCCGTTCGAACCCGGCAGGCAGAAGACGAACACACCCTTCACGATGCCGGCCGTGGCGCGGCTCTGCAGGGTCGACAGCCCCACGGACTGGTAGCTGACCATGTGGAAGATCACCGAGAAGCCGTCGAGCTTCTTGTCGAACATTGGCTCGACCGCCTCGGGCGTCACGTCGCGGCCGGTGATCCCGGTTCCGCCCGTGGTGACGATGGCCTCCACGAAGCCGGAGGCCACCCAGCCCTCGATCTTCTCGCGGATCGCCACGATGCTGTCGGGCACGATCGCCTTGTCGGCCAGCTCATGGCCCGCCGCCTTGATCCGCTCGGCGAGGACGTGGCCGGAGGTATCGCTCTCCTCGTCGCGGGTGTCGGAGATCGTCAGCACCGCGATGCGAACGGGCTTGATTGCCCGGCTTTCGTCGATCTTTCCGCCCGGGGTCAGCGCATTCACGTCGAGGTCTCCTTGTCCCATCGCTTGAGGTCGGCATGGTCCTGGTCGCGCGGCTCGACCCAGCGGGCGCCGTCGGAGCCATGCTCCTTCTTCCAGAAGGGCGCCTTGGACTTCAAGTAGTCCATCAGGAAGTCGCAGGCCTCGAAGGCGGCGCGGCGGTGGCGCGCGGCGGTGGCCACGAACACCACCGGCTCGCCGGGCCCTATTCTGCCGACGCGGTGCAGGATGGCGAAGTCGTCGAGGCCGAAGCGGACCTTGGCGGCGTCGGCGATCTTGCCGATCTCCGCCTCGGTGAAGCCCGGATAGGCTTCCAGCTCCAGGGCCACCGTGGCGCCGGCCTCGGCGCGGGCGATGCCGGTGAAGGTGGCGACGGCGCCGACCTCTGAGCGGCCGTGGCTGAACTCGGTGAGCAGGGCGCCCGGATCGAAGGGATCGAAGGTCAGCCGGATCATGGGCCGCGCCTAGCCTCCGCTCATCGGCGGCAGGAAAGCGACTTCGGTTCCGGCGTTCAGCGGCGCATCGCCGCGCACGATCACCTGGTCCAGCGCCACCTGCACGCCCGGGCCGGACAGGGCCTCGCCGAGCCCCGCGTCCTCGTCCGCCAGCCGGGCCCTGAGCGCCGACAGGAACGGGCTTTCCACCTGACGTTCGCGCCACCCGGCGACGTCGCTCAGCCGACCGAACAGCAGCACGCGGGCCACGGCTCAGCCCCCGGTCGTGGACATGTGGCGCGCGACCGCCGGCGCCGAGGCGCGCTCGATGTGGAAGTCGTGGCCCTTGGGCTTGGCGTCGACGGCGCCTCGGATCGCCTCGATCAGGTCCGCATCGTCGGCCCCGCCGCGGATCACCGCGCGCAGGTCGGCGGCGTCCTCGCGGCCCAGGCAGGTGTGCAGAGTGCCGGTGCAGGTCAGCCGCACGCGGTTGCAGGCCTCGCAGAAATTGTGGCTGAGCGGGGTGATGAAGCCCAACCGACCGCCGGTCTCGGCCACCTCGACATAGCGCGCCGGCCCGCCGGTGGTGACGGCCAGGTCCCTCAGCGTCCAGAAGCTTTCCAGCTCGGCCCGCAGCGCCGTCAGCGACAAGTACTGGTCCGTCCGGTCGGCGTCGACCTCACCCATAGGCATGGTCTCGATCAGGGTCATGTCGGCGCCCCGCCCATGCGCCCAGCGGATCAGGTCGGGCAGTTCGGCGGCGTTGTCGTCCTTCAGCGCCACGGCGTTGATCTTGACGCTCAGGCCGGCCGCCTGGGCCGCGTCGATGCCGGCGATCACCTTGGCCAAGTCGCCGCCTCGGGTGAGGGTCCGGAACAGGTCGGGCTTCAGGGTGTCCAGGGACACATTGACCCGCTTCACCCCAGCGTCGGCCAGCTGCCCCGCGAGCTGCGCCAATTGGGTGCCGTTGGTGGTCAGGGTGACCTCCTCGAGCGCCCCGGACTTCAGATGCCGCCCCAGGTTCTGGAACAGGCCCATGACGCCCTTGCGCACCAGGGGCTCGCCGCCGGTGATCCTGAGTTTCTTCACGCCCAGGCCCACGAAGGCGCTGGCGATCCGGTCGAGTTCCTCCAGCGTCAGCACCTCGACCTTCGGCAGGAAGGTCATGTGCTCGCTCATGCAATAGACGCAGCGCAGGTCGCAGCGGTCGGTGACCGAGACGCGCAAGTAGGTCACCGTGCGGCCGAAGCTGTCGGTCAAACCACGCGAGCCTTGCGGCGAGGAGGCGTCATAGGGCGTCATGCAGCCGTCAACATAGAGAGGAAGAGCCTTTGGCGACAGGGGATGCCTTCGAAGCCTTGGTTCTGGCCGCAGGATCGGGGAGCCGGTTCGGCGGTGGAAAGCTCATGGCGTCCTGGGGCTCGGGCGTCCTGCTGGAGGGCGCGCTGGCCGCCGCCTTCGTTGCGCCGGTGCGCAGCGTCACCGTGGTGATCGGGGCCGACGCCGAGGCCGTGGCCGCCGCATCGCGATCCTTCGACCCCCGTGTGCTGGTCGTCCATGCGCCGAACCACGCCGAGGGAATGGCCGCGTCCCTGCGCACAGGCGTCGCCAGCCTGTCGCCCGACGCCGACGGCGCGTTTGTCTTCCTGGGCGACATGCCGCGCGTGCCCACGGCCGTGCTGCAGCGGATGGCGGATGCGGTGATCGCCGGCGCCCTGGCTGCAGCCCCGGTGTTCGAAGGCCGTCGCGGCAACCCGGTCCTGTTGAGCCGGACCCTGTTCCCCGACCTCCTCGCCCTCACCGGCGACGCCGGCGCGCGCGGCGTGCTTCAGGGCCTGGGAGAGCGGTTGGCCTTGGTGGAGAGCCCGGACGACGGCGTCCTGTTCGACGTGGATGTGCGCGGCGATCTCTCGCGCTAGCCCACGTTAAGCCGGCGCGTGGGCGCCCAGAGCCAGGTCGTCCGCGTGCACCAGCGGCCCGGAGGTGTAGCCCAGCGCCGCCTCGATCGCCTCGCTCTTCAGTCCACAGATCTTTTCGGCGTCGTCGGCCTCGTAGCGGACCAGGCCGCGGGCGATCTCGTGCCCGGCCTCGTCGCGGATCACCACGGCGTCGCCCTTGTCGAAGCGCCCCTCGGTGCGCCGCACGCCGGCGGCCAGCAGGCTCTTGCCGCGCCGCACGGCCTCGGCCGCGCCATCGTCCACCACCAGGGCGCCGGCCGGCGCGAGCGAGCCGGCGATCCAGGCCTTGTAGGCCGCCGCCGGCGTGGTGGAGGGCTCGATGACCGTAGCCCGCTCGCCGTCTTCCACCGCCTGCAACGGAGACGGCCGGCTTCCAAGCGTGATCACCGTGGCGCAGCCCGCGGCGCTGGCGATCCGTGCGGCGGCCAGCTTGGTGGTCATGCCGCCGGTCCCCACGCCCGCGCTTGCGTTGGCGCCCCCGGCCATGGCCTCGATCTGCCGCGTCAAGCGGGTGACGCGCGGCAGATGCTCCGCTGACGGATCGTTTCGCGGATCGGCGGTGTAGAGCCCGTCCACGTCGGAAAGCAGCACCAGGAGGTCGGCGCCGATCATCTGGGCCACCCGGGCGGCCAGGCGGTCGTTGTCGCCGTAGCGGATCTCCTCGGTGACCACCGTGTCGTTCTCGTTGACCACCGGGACGACGCCCAGGCCCAGCAGGGTCTCGACGGTGGCGCGCGCGTTTAACCAGCGACGGCGGACCTCGGTGTCGTCGCGGGTCAGCAGCACCTGGGCGGCGGAAATCCCGTACGGCTCCAGCGCCTCTTCCCAGGCCCGCATCAGGCCGGACTGGCCGGCGGCGGCGGCGGCCTGCTTTTCTGGCAGGGTGAGCGCGCGGCGCGTCAGCTTCAGCCGCCGGCGGCCCAGCGCCACGGCGCCCGACGAAACCACCAGCACCTGCTGCCCCCGCGCCCTCAAGCGCGCCACGTCGGCGGCGAAGGCGGCCAGCCAGTGGGCGTTGGCGCCGTCGGCCCCGACCAGCAGGGCCGAACCGACCTTGACGACGATCCGCTTCGCTTCGGCGAGCCCCGTCACGGCGCCCAGTCCTCGGGCGCCTGGCCGCTGGCCTCCAGGGCGTCGGCGGCTTCCTGGCTCTTGCGCTGGCGGACCAGGGCGTAGGCCTCGCGCAGCAGTTCGGTCACCCCTTCCCCCGAGACGCCGGACACTTGCCACACCTTGGCGCTGGAGGCCTTGGCCAGCGCCTTGGCCTTGGCTTTGCGGGTCTCCTTGTCCAGCGCGTCGACCTTCGACAGCACCAGGAACTCGGTCTTGTCGCCCAGCTCGTCGCCATAGGCTTCCAGCTCGTGGCGCACCGTGCGCCAGGCCTCGACCACGTCGTCCTGCGTGCCGTCCACCAGGTGGATCAGGCTCGCCGTGCGCTCCACATGGCCCAGGAATCGCACGCCCAGGCCCGCGCCTTCGCTAGCGCCTTCGATCAGGCCCGGGATGTCGGCCAGGATGAAGCGCTCGCCCACCGACAGGTCGACCATGCCGAGGTTGGGGGCCAGCGTCGTGAACGGATAGTCGGCGATCTTGGGCTTGGCGGCCGACGCGGCGGCCAGGAAGGTCGACTTGCCCGCATTGGGCAGGCCCACCAGGCCCACGTCGGCGATCAGCTTCAGGCGCAGCCAGATCCACTGCTCCTCGCCCTCCTGGCCGGGGTTGGCGTGCATCGGGGCCTGGTTCACCGGACCCTTGAAGTAGGTGTTGCCGAACCCGCCGTTGCCGCCCTTCAAGAGGCGCACCCGCTTGCCGGCCACGTCCATGTCTAAGAGCAGGGTCTCCTTGTCCTCGGCGAACACCTGGGTGCCCACCGGGACCTTCAGCGTGGCGTCGGCCCCATTGTGGCCGTGGCGGTTGCGGCCCATGCCGTGGACGCCGGTCTCGGCCTTGAAGTGCTGGTGGTAGCGGAAGTCGATCAGGGTGTTCAGGCCCTCGACCGCCTCGATCCAGACGTCGCCGCCCCGGCCGCCGTCGCCGCCGTCCGGGCCGCCGTACTCGATGTACTTCTCCCTCCGGAACGACACGGCCCCGCCGCCGCCGTTGCCGGAGCGGATGAAGATCTTGCATTCGTCGAGGAATTTCATGGCCTTGAGACAACCCGGGGAAAGCGGGCCTTGGCCAGCATCACGATGACTGTGGCCGCTGCCGACTTGGCGATGGCCGCGAAGAAGAAGGGCTGCACGCCCGCGAGGAACGCCTGCTGCGGGCCGACATTGACCGCCAGCCAGGCCCAGCCGATCAGTAGCACCAGGCTATGGCCGACCAGGAATACGGCGAAGAGGTCGCCGCCCTTGGTCTTGGGCACGGCCCAGGCCGCCAGCGGACCCACGGCCGCGAAGGCCAGCAGGAACCCCGCCGTAGGCCCGGTGAGCGCCTGCCATCCGCCATGAAATCCGGCCAGCATCGGCGCTCCGAACGCGGCCAACACCAGCCAGACGGCCAGGGCCCCAAACGTCAGGCCCGGCCCGGCCAGGCCCGCGATGACGAACAGCGCCAGCGTCTGCAGCGTCGTCGGCACAGGGATCATCGGAACCGACGCCCACGAGCCCAGCGCCAGCAACGCCGCGCCGCCCAGCACCGCGGCGAAGCGCAGGCTGAACGCACGTTGTATCTGTGAAGGGTTGGCGGCGGCGGTCATGAGGGGCGGCCTTTAGCACAAAATAAGGCCCTTCTCCCAAAAGGGGAGAAGGGCCAGAGACATCAAGCCAGCCACACCATCATCCGCGTCGGCACGGCCCGGCCGCCGCGCGCCGTGCAGGGGCGCTGCTCCACATCGCCGGTGTAGAGGAAGCCGGCCTTGCAGAGCACCTGGCCGGACGCCGGGTTGTCGGCGAAGTGGCCGGCCACGACGATGGACTTGCGCCAGTCGCGCTTCATCCATTTCAGCCCACCGCGCACGGCTTCGGTCGCATAGCCGCGGTTCCAGAACGGCCGGCCCAGCGCATAGCCGATCTCGGTCCGCAGGCCGCGCTTGTGGTCGAAGCCCAGCAGGCCGACGACGCCGAAGCTGCGGTGCTCGATCGCGAACAGGGCCTCGCTGCGCCAATCGCAGGCCTGGGCGCGCCGCACAAACGCCTCGGCGTCCTCCAGGCCATAGGGGTGCGGCATGGAAGTGGTCATCCCGGCCACGTTGATGTCGTTGGCCAGGCTGGCGATGGCCGGCGCGTCGGTGATCACCGGCCCGCGAAGGACCAACCGCTCCGTCGAGACGACGGGGGTCACGTCAACTGCGCACATATCCTACCTCCCGGCCCTCTTGTGGGGCCCAAAACGAAAGCGGGGAGCCCGGTTGCTGACCGGACTCCCCGCTTGGGTTCGTCTGTCCGGTTCAGCCCGTAGGCGAACCGGAGAAAGGCGGTTGCCTACTTACTTGGTGGTGTTCTCGGCCATGACCACGTTCACGTAGGTGCGGTCGTCACGCTTGGTGATGAATTTCACCGCGCCGGTGGCCGTGGCGAAGAGGGTATGGTCGCGACCAAGGCCCACGTTCTCGCCCGGCCAGAACTTGGTGCCGCGTTGACGCACGAGGATGTTGCCGGCGAGCACGTTCTCGCCGCCGAACTTCTTCACACCCAGACGCTACGGGCATGGACCGCGAGAACGGCTTCAACGCGAGGACGTGGTCCCAGGCGGACCTCAATTTTGCGGCGG
>NZ_SSMZ01000022.1 GCF_004799395.1 Phenylobacterium sp. | reverse complement strand
CGCCGCATTCTCGGGCGCCTGGAATGTAGGGTCGCCCGCCATCGGCAGGCGCAGCCGATAGACGCCCTTGAAGTCCCCCGGATCGGCCGGCTTGTTGTGCCGCAGGATCACCAGCCGGTCCTGGCGCGCCAGGCCGCGGGCGACGGCGCGCACATGGCCCAGGGTCCGGCGCCAACTCTCCGGATCGGCGGCGCGAGCCACCTCCTCCGGCGAGATCGACTTGCCCGGCGCGACCTTGGCCAGCAGGTCGAAGATGGCGGATTCCAGCGTCTCGCTCATGGCTAGCCGCCGCGCTTCAGGGTCTCGCGGGCGATGACCACCTGCTGGATCTGGCTTGTGCCCTCGTAGATGCGGAAGATGCGCACGTCGCGGTAGAGCCGCTCGATCCCGTGGTCGGCGACGTAGCCGGCGCCGCCGAAGATCTGCACCGCCCGGTCGGCCACCCGGCCCACCATCTCGGAGGCGAAGTACTTGGCGGCCGCGGCCTCCATGGTCACCGACTGGCCTGCGTCGCGTTTGCGGGCGGTTTCCAGTGTCAGCGCCCTGGCGGCCAGGCTCTCGGTCTTGGAATCGGCGATCATCCCCTGCAGGAGCTGGAAGTTCGACAGCGCCTGGCCGAACTGCTTGCGCTCGGACATGTAGGCCACGCAGTCCTTGATCAGCCGCTCGGCGACGCCGACGCAGACCGCCGAGATATGCAGCCGGCCACGGTCCAGCACCTGCATGGCGACCTTGAAGCCCTCGCCCTCGCGGCCCAGGCGGTTGGCGACCGGCACGCGGACGTTGTCGAAGATCACGTCGCAGATGTGGGCGCCCTGCTGGCCCATCTTCTTCTCGGGCTTGCCCACCGACAGACCCGGCAGGTCGCGCTCCACGAGGAAGGCCGAAACGCCGGCGGCGCCCGGCTTGTCCGGATCCGAGCGCGCCATGACCGTGAAGAGGTCGGCCTTGTTGGCGTTGGTGATGAACCGCTTGGAGCCGTTCAGCACATAGACGTCGCCGTCCAGGATCGCGCGGGTCTGGACGTTGGCGCTGTCCGACCCGGCCTCCGGCTCGGTGAGGGCGAAGGAGGTGATGATCTCGCCGGACGCGATCCCCGGAAGGTATTTCTGCTTCTGATCCTCGGTCCCGAACATCACCAGCCCCTGGCTGCCGATGCCGACGTTGGTGCCGAAGGTGGAGCGGAACGCGGGACTGGTGCGCCCGAGTTCGACGGCCACCAGGCACTCGTCCTCCATGGAAAGGTCCAGGCCGCCGTAGGCTTCCGGGATCGACAGGCCGAAGAGGCCGAGGGCCTTCATCTCCTCGACCACTTCGGGCGGCATGGCGTCGTCCTCGGCCACCTTGGCCTCCAACGGCCGAAGGCGTTCGGCGACGAACCGGCGGACGGTGTCGATCAGCTGTTCGCGGGTCTCGAGATCGAGCGCCATGGGTCAGGCGCGCTCGAAGATCGCGGCGATGCCCTGGCCGCCGCCGATGCACATGGTCTCCAGGCCGTACTTGCCGTCGCGCCGTTGCAGCTCACGCAGCAGGTTGGCCAGGATCCGCCCGCCGGTCGCCCCGATCGGGTGGCCGAGACTGATGCCCGAGCCGTTGACGTTCAGCCGGTCGCGCTCATCCCAGCCCCAACCCTTCAGCACCGACAGCACCTGCGGGGCGAAGGCCTCGTTCAGCTCCACCAGGTCGATGTCGCTCCAGCCCAGGCCGGTCCGTTCGAAGAGGCGCTTCACCGCCGGCACCGGGCCGATGCCCATGCGCGAGGGATCGCAGCCGGCGGCGGCCCAGCTCACGAAATAGCCCATCGGCTCCAGGCCGAGCTCCTCCAGCTTGTCTTCGGCGACCACCAGGCAGGCGGCGGCGGCGTCGTTCTGCTGGCTGGCGTTGCCGGCGGTGACGACGCCGTCCTTCTCGATGGGCTTCAGCTTGCCGAGGCTCTCGGCGGTGGCGTCGGCGCGCACGCCCTCGTCCATGGCGAAGACGATCGGGTCGCCCTTCTTCTGCTTCACCGAGACCGGCACCAATTCGTCGTCGAACTTGCCCGCCGCCCAGGCGGCCGCCGCGCGCTGGTGGCTCATGGCGGCGTATTCGTCCGAGGCCTCGCGGCTGATCTGATAGTCGCGCGCCAGGTTGTCGGCGGTCTCGATCATGCCGCTGATCACCCCGAAGCGTTCGATGGGCTGGCTCATCACCCGGCCGCGGGCCAGACGGTCGTGCAGGGTCACCGAGCCCATCCGCGCGCCCTTGCGCATGTCGGTGGTGTAGTACTCGGCGTTGCTCATGCTCTCGACGCCGCCGGCGATCACCACGTCGGCCACGCCGGTCTGCACCATCATCGCCGCGTCGATCACCGCCTGCAGGCCCGAGCCGCAGCGGCGATCGAGCTGATAGCCGGGGATCTCGATCGGCAGGCCCGCCGCCAGCGCCGAATAGCGCGCGATGCAGGGCGCTTCGCCGCTGGCGTAGCCTTGGGCGAAGATCACGTCGTCGATCTTCTCCGGATTGATCCCGGTGCGCTCGACCAGCGCCTTGAGGACCACCGCGCCCAGTTCGCCCGCCGTCACGTCGGAGAGCGCGCCCAGGTACTTGCCGACGGCGGTGCGGATGGGGGAGACGATGGCGGCGCGCTTCATGATGTCCTGGTCGCGTTTAAGGTCCTGAAGGGAACGGACCTATAGCGCGTCCCCCGGCGCGGCGTCCAAGGCAGATGACAGGCTCCCTGGCCGGCTCTTTCCCAACCGCCCCGCCCATGCTTTACGAACCGACTTGGCGGGTCTGGGAGTGCATCGCGCATGGACGGCGGCGAGATCATCGACAACTACGCGTCCAAGCTGCAGGTCGTCACCGAGGGCGAGTGGGCCGGTTGGAGCTGGTATCCGGGCGGCGATCCCTTCGAGGACCTGGCCGGGCCGTTCTATTGCCGCCTCGACGAGCAGGGCCGCCGGGTCTGCGCCTTCAAGGCCGAGAAGAAGCACATGAACGGCGGGATGTTCATGCACGGCGGCTGTGTGATGACCTTCGCCGACTTCTGCCTGTTCTGGATCGCCCAGGACGCCATCGCCGGCACCCGCAGCGTCACCGCCACCTTCAACGGCGAGTTCGTGGGGTCGGCCGGGATCGGCGACCGCGTGGAGTGCGCGGGCGAGGTGGTGAAGGCCGGGCGCTCCATGGTCTTCGTCCGCGGCCTGATCGTGAACGCCTCGGAAGGCGGCGCGCCGATGATGAGTTTTTCCTCGGTCCTGAAAAAAACCGGTCCGCGTACCTAGATATCCCGACTGGACAGGTCTCGCCGCCTGATCCCCCATAGGTTGGGTACGGAGGACCAGGATGATCGAGGCCGCCTGCCATTGCGGGGCTGTGAAGCTGACCGCGCCTGACGCGCCCAAGGCGGTGACGGAGTGCAACTGCTCCATCTGCCGCAGGCTCGCCGCCCGCTGGGCCTATTACAAACCGTCGGAAGTGGGCCTGCCAAAGCCGGGATCGACCCAGCCCTACGTCTGGGGCGACCGGATGCTGGCTTTCCACCGTTGCAGGACCTGCGGCGTCACCACCCACTGGCAGAGCCTCGACGGCGCCCAGGATCGGATGGCGATCAACGCGCGGCTGATGGACGGCGTCGACTGGCCGGCCATGCGCATCCGCAAGTTCGACGGCGCCGACACCTGGACGTACCTGGACGAGTGACCGCGAGTGATCCTGTCCGCCCTCGACCTTTCCCCCGTCACCGGCGACGCCACCCAGGCTGAAGCGGTCCGCGAAACGATCGAGATCGCCAAGGCCGCCGAGCGGCTCGGCTATCACCGTCTGTGGCTGGCGGAGCACCACAACATCTCCGGCCTCGGTTCGCCGGCGCCGGAGATCCTGATCGCCGCCCTCACCCAGGCGACAAGCACCATCCGCCTGGGGTCCGGCGGCGTTATGCTGGTCAACTATTCGCCGCTGAAGGTGGCGGAGGTGTTCATGGAGCTGGAGGCGCTGGCGCCTGGCCGCATCGACCTCGGCCTCGGCCGCGCGCTGGGGACCGACGCACGCACCGGCGGCGCCCTGCGCTCGGTGGGGTCGGAAGCCTTCCCGCAGTATTTCCAACTGCTCACCACCTGGCTGCTGGACGCCTCAGGCAAGGTCCCGATCGGCGACGACGGCCCGCTGCGCGAGATCCACGCCAACCCCTCCGGTCCCTCGCATCCGGACGTCTTCGTGCTGTGCACCTCGCAGGAGAGCGCCGCCTTCGCCGGCCAGATGGGGGTCGGCATGGTGTTCGCCGAGTTCATCGCCCGGGCCGACGGCGGCCCGGCGGTGGCGGCCTACCGCAAGGCCTTCCAGCCGTCGGCCTTGCGCGCCGAGCCCTGGGCGGGGATCGCGCTCATCGCCTATGCCGCCGAAACGGCCGAGCAAGCCTGGACCGAGGACGCACTGCGCCGCGCGGCCAACGTCTCCATGCTGTCGGGCCGCCGGCGCCGGTTCCGCGACCTCGCCGGCGCCGAGATCTTCCTGGCCGAGCACGAAAACACGCCCGTGCGCGCCCTGGTCGAGGCCCGCTCCATCGCCGCCGACCCGGCGACGGTTCATGCCCGGCTGGCGCAGAAGGCGCGCGAGGCAGACGCCGACGAGGTCTTCGTCATGGCGACCGGGCCTTCCCTGCAGGCCCGAATCCGCTCTCTTGAGTTGATCGCCGCAGCTCACGGAACCGCCGCATGAGGCTCGCCGCCGCCGCCGCCGCCGCCATCGCCCTCACCCTCACCCTGGCGCTGCCCGGGATGGCGCTGGCCAAACCTCTGTTCCAGCCCTGGATCGACGGGACGCAGGCCAGCGAACCCCAGATGCAGGTGCAGGCGTATGACGCCGACACCTATGTCATCCGGCAGTCGGTGAAGACCAACTTCGAGGCGCCCTTCCTCTATCTGCTGTTCGGCAAGGACCGCGCCTTGCTGCTCGACACCGGGGCCGGCGGCCTGAAGGTGCGCCCCACCGTCGACGGCGTCATCGCTGACTGGCTGAAGGCGCACCACCGAACCGCAATCCCGCTGGTCGTCGCCCACTCCCATAGCCACGGCGACCACCGCATGGGCGACGTGGAGTTCAAGGACCGGCCCGACACCGTCGTGGTCGGCTGGACCGCGCCGGAAGTCGCCGCCTTCTTCAAGATCGCTGACTGGCCGAACCAGATCGCGAGTTTCGACCTGGGCGGCCGCGTGCTCGACATCGTGCCCACGCCCGGCCACCACCCGTCGCACATCATGGTCTTCGATCGCCGCACGCGGCTGCTGCTGTCTGGCGACACCCTCTATCCGGGGCGGCTCTATGTGCCGGCCAATGATTTCGCCGACTACAAGGCCAGCATCGACCGTATCGCAGCCTTCACCAAGGACCGCCGCGTCAGCCACATCCTGGGCGCCCACATCGAGATGACCACCACGCCCGGCAAGGACTATCCCCAGGCCGCGCCGTCGCATCCGGACGAGCATGCGCTGGAGCTGCCCTACGCCGACCTTCTCGAACTGCAGGCCGCCGTGCGCAAGATGGGCGACACCGCGGTGAAGGACGTGCACGACGACTTCATCGTCTTCCCGCTGCCGCCCCGGCCGCCGGCTCCGGCGCCGAAACCCGCAGGCTGAACCGGCGCTGCGGCGGCGCGTTCGAGGACTGTCATGTCGGCCAAGCCCAAGATCCTGATCGTCGGCGCCGGGCCCTGTGGCCTCACCGCGGCCCTTGAGCTGGCGCGCCGCGGCTTCACCGCCCGCATCATCGACAAGGAGCCCGGCCCGACCCCGCTCTCCAAGGCCGTCGGCATCAGCCCGCGCAGCCTGGAAATCCTCGAGCCCACCGGCGTCACCGAGCGCCTGCTCGCGAAGGGCATTCGCATGAAGGGGGTGCAGGCGCGATACGAGGACCGCGAGCTCGCGACCATCGAGGTCTCGCGCATCCCCCACCGCTTCAACTTCCTGCTCGCCCTGGCGCAGAGCGAGACCGAGGCCGTCATGGAGGAGGTGCTGCGCGGCCTGGGCGTGACGGTGGAGTGGAACGCGGAGCTGACCGGCATCCGCCCGGCCGGCGCCAGGGCGCAGGCCGATGTCTCGGGCGCCAGGGGCGGGACCTTCGACTATGTCTTCGCCGCTGACGGGTCGCACAGCCGCGTCCGCGACATCCTGGGCCTGGGTTTCACGGGCTACACCCACAAGCGCACCTGGAGCATCGCCGATGTGGTGATCCCGGACTGGCCGTTCGCCGAGGCGACCGCCATGGCGTCACTGCATTGCACCGGTGACATGGGCTTCATCATCCCCATCGGGCCGAAGCGGTTCCGGGCGATCTCCAACACACCCGACCCGCTCGGCCACATCCCAGGCGCGTCGAGCGCCCAGGTCAGCCAGAGCGGCACGTTCCACATCCCGGTGCGCCAGGCCGACCGCTACCAGGCCGGCGGCGTCTTCCTCGGCGGCGACGCGGCGCACGTGCACTCGCCAATCGGTGCGCGGGGCATGAACCTCGGCATCGAGGACGCACACGCCTTCGCCCAGCGTCTCGCGGAGGGGACGCTAGACGGCTACACCGCCGAACGCCACCCGATCGGGCGCCGCTGGATCGTGCTCAGCGAGCGGATGCTGGGCGCCGTGCAGTCCTCCAATCCGCTGCTGATTGCTGTCCGCAACCTGGCGATCCGCACGATCGGGCGGCTGCCCGCCCTGCAGAAGCCGATGATGGAGCGGATCGCGGGCCTGCGGGAATAGCGCGCCCTAGTCGGCGACCTTCCAGGCGCCGTTCTCCAGCACCAGGCTCGCCCAGCTGCCCCGGCCCTGCAGGGCGACCGCCGTGGACTGGCGCACGACCACCCGTTTGACGGCCTTCAGGTCCTTGATCATCTGCGGCATGGCCTGGGCGGCCTGCTTGAGAACCTCGGGCGGCATCTCGCCGATGCGCGAGACCTTGGAGGAAAGCGCCACGGCCGCCGGCAGGTCGCCGCGCTGCAGCGCCTCAGCGCGCGCGATCAGCACCCGGATCTGCTCGCTCGCCTGGGCCGCCGGGCCCTGCAGGTCGGCCTGCACCGGATCGGTGAACACCGGGGCGCTGAAGCTGAACTTGACGTCGGACCCGTCGTCATAGTCGCCCGAGACCCGGTTGGCGCTCACCTCCAGCCGCTTGAAGATCCCCGCCGAATTGGCCATCGAGAGGTTGGTCAGCGAGGCGCCCAGCTCCTTGGGCTTGGATAGCATCGTGACGTGCATGGCCGTCGGGCTTTTCGGTGCGAACTCCAGCATCAGGCCGCTGACCGCCGCCTCCCGCGCCATCCCGAGCACCGGCGGGAACCCGACCCCATAGAGAGAGGCGATCGGGACCTCGATATCGGAGAGCACAACGCGGATCTGCGGGCCGTTTTCCAGCAGGCCTTCGGCATTGTCCTGACTGAGCGCGATGGCGTGCTTGAGATCGAACTTCGCCCCGTCGAACGCGAAGGCCCCGGATGCGACGCCGGGATCGAGCGCCAGGGCCGGCGCCGCCAGCGCCGCCAGGCTCGCGCCCAGCACCAAGCGGCGGGTGGCGCTCATGCCTTGGCCCCCGGCCGCTCGCGCATGGCCTCCAGCCAGCGGTTCAGGTGCGCCAGCTCCTCCGGCGGCCTCAACCGCACGATGCGCGCGAAGTCGATGCCGACGGCGGCGACGATATCGGCGATGGTCAGCCGCTCGGCGGCCAGGAACGGGCTCTCGCCCAGCCGCCGGTCGAGGACCTTCAAGGCGTTCAGGCCGGTCTTCTGGTTCCACTCGGCGACTTCCGGCGCCGGGGTCTCCAACGCCGCGAAGGCCGGATGGCTGAGCCGAACGCCCAGCATGAAGGGCGTGGCCACCAGCATTTCGGCGCGGCGCGTCCACATCTCGATGACCGCCGCCTCCTTGGGCGTGGCGCCGAACAGGTTGGGCTCCGGATAGACGCTCTCCAGAAAGCGGCAGATGGCCAGGGACTCGGTGATGGTGGTCCCGTCATCCATCTCCAGCATCGGCAGCTGCGGCAGGCCCGCCTTGGCCAGGTAGGCCGGCTGCTTGTGCTCGCCGTCCGGGATGCTGACCGGGACCACCTCGATGTCGGTGATCCCCTTCTCGGCCATCACCCAGCGCACGCGGCGCGGGTTGGGCGCGATGGGAGCGTCGTAGAGTTTCATGGCTTGGCCGGGGCGTGATCGGGGGTGGACGCCGCGGGCGGCGTGGGATTGGGCGCGAGCGTGGGCGCCAGCACCGGCGCGGGCTTGGGCGGCGGAGGTTCGTGGCCGAACAGGGCCGATGGCATGACCCCCACCACCGAGGCCGTCAGGCAGGTGGCGAGGAAGCCCGCCATCATCGCCTTCCAGACCATGCCCATGATCTCGGCGCGGCGCTCCGGCACCAGCACCGAATAGCCGGCCACGTTGATGCCCACCGAAGCGATGTTGGCGAAGCCGCAGAGCGCATAGGTCATGATCACCCGCGTGCGCTCGTCGATGGCGCCGGGCGGAATGCCGCCCATTCGGATGAAGGCGGTGAACTCGGTCAGCACCAGCTTCACGCCCAGCAGCGAGCCCGCCGTCGGCGCGTCGGCCCAGCGGATGCCCAGCGCCCAGGCCAGGGGCGCGAAGATCACGCCCAGGATGCGCTCCACCGAGACCGGCTGGCCGCCGACGCTGGGAAGCATCCCCAGGATGCCGTTCAGCATCGCCACCAGGGCCACGAAGACGATCAGGGTCGCGGCCACGTTGAGTACGATGGAGAGGCCATCGGAGGTGCCCTTGATCAGGGCGTCGACCGAGCTTTCATAGACCTTGTCCTCCACCGGATTGTCCGGATCGGAGACCTCATTTCCCGGCACGCGCGGCACCAGTATGCGCGCCAGCAGCACCCCGGCCGGGGCGGAGATGATCGATGCGGTCAGGACGTGGCTGGCGGCGTTGGGCAGGACATCCTTCAGGATGGTCGCATAGGCCACCATGGTGGACCCGGAGACGCAGCTCATCCCCACGGCGATCAGCATGAAGAGTTCGGAGCGCGAGAGGCTCGGCAGGTAGCTGCGGATGAAGATCGGGCCCTCCACCTGGCCCATGAAGATGGTGGCGGCCGTGGCCAGCGCCGGGGGCCCGCGCAGGCCCATGGTCTTTTCGAAGACCACGCCGAAGCCCTGGGTGATCCACTTCAGGATCCGCCAGTGCCAGAGCAGCGCCGCCAGCGCGCAGACCACCAGGATCACCGGCAGCACCCGAAAGGCGAAGACGAACAGCGAGCCCGGGTTGGTCAGCACATAGGGCTGGTCCGGGGTGCCGGCCAGGAAGCCGAACACGAAGGCGACGCCGGCCTGGGTCGAGGCCGAAAGCCCGTCCACCGCATGGCCGACGCCCTCCAGGCCTGCGCGCAGGGCCGGCAGGCCGAACAGCGCCAGGACCAGCGCTGCTTGCACCAGCACGGCCCCGATCGCCAATTTCCACGGGAACAGCCGGCGGTTCTCCGAAAGCGCCCAGCAGATACCGATGGCCAGCGCGATGCCCACCAGGCTCTGCGCATTTTCCAGTCCGAACATTCGCCAGCAGCCCCAACCGGCCGCGAGTCAGCAGCCCCCTCGTCGATAGAGGGCCAGATGCTCGGCCGGCGCAAGATTGCCGCCTGTCGGGTCCCGCGGAGTCTGTTAGACTCTGTGGCTCAAAACGGATGGGCGCCGGCCGATCAAGAGCGCCCGCAAGGGAGGCTATGATGCGGACAGGCGTTTCGGTCGCGGTGATGGCGGCGTGTCTCTTGGCCTTCGGCGGCGCGGCCCAGGCGGCCGATGCCCCAGCCAAGGCCAAGCCCGCACCCATCCCACGAACCAGCTACGGCAAACCCGACCTGACCGGCGTCTGGTCCAACGCCTCGGTGACCAACCTCACCCGCGCGCCCGGCGTGACCCGTCTCGCGGTCGGCAAGGACGAGGCCGCCAAGCTCGCCGCCGACAGCCCCTTCCAGAAGCTGGCCCTGGCCGAGGAAGGCGCCTCGAACCTGGACGACAACCTGCTCAAGGACGGCAACAGCGACCGCGGCTACAACACCTTCTGGATCGACCCGGGCAAGAGCCTGGCCAACGTCAAGGGCGAGTACCGCACCTCCTGGATCGTCGAGCCGGCGAACGGCCAACTGCCGGTCTCCGACGCCGGCCGAAAGCTGATGGCCGCCGCGCGCGCCGAGCGGCAGAAGAACCTGTTCGCGGGGCCGGAGTACCTGCCCCTGTCGGAGCGTTGCCTGATCGGCTTCACCGGCTCCGGCGGACCGGGGATGCTCAACACCATCTACAACAACAACTATCAGATCGTGCAGACGCCGGACGCGATCGTCATCGACGTGGAGATGGTCCACGACGCGCGCACCGTCCCGCTGTTCAAGACCAAGGCCGAGGCCCTGGCTCACCATCGCCCGGCCGCGATCTCGCCCTGGCTGGGCGACAGCGTCGGCTGGTGGGACGGCGACACCCTGGTGATCGACACCGTCAACGTGAACCCGGAGGAAGGCCGCAACGGGCCGATCTTCCTGTCGGAGAAGGGCCACGTGACCGAAAAACTCAGCCGCGCCTCGAAGGACCAGATCTTCTACGAGTTCCAGGTCGACGACCCGGTCTATTACACCCAGGCCTGGCGCGCGGAAGAGAGCCTGAACGCGCGCAAGGAGCAGGTCTACGAATACGCCTGCCACGAGGGCAACTACGCCATGACCGGCATCCTGGGCGGCGCGCGCAAGCAGGAAGCCATGGGAATCAAGCCGTCCATGGGGCCCGGCATCTTCGGCACGCCGATCCCGGAAAAGGCCAAGGGCGGCGAATAGCTGCCGCTCGGCGGCGGATTACAAAGGTTTAATCGGACCGCCCGCATCTGGCGTCGGCGCTTCGCGCCTCTTGCTGGTTGAGCGCGTTTCGCGACGGCGTGGGCTGGCCTGTTACCCCGGTGTTACCGGGATTTAACTGGTCCCCGGGGCCGGGCCGCGACATCTCGCGTTCGAACGGGAGATTGTCGCGATGTCGCTGGCCCTGGCCACGCTGCTCTACGAGTGGAAGCGCTACAGCGCCGCGATGGTGGCGCTGGCCTTTTCGGGCCTGCTGGTCCTGGCGCAGGTCGGCATGTTCACCGGCATCGTGAACTCGATCACCGCCTCGATCGACCGCTCCCGCGCCGACCTGATGATCCTCGGACCCAAGAACGACAGCCTGATCAACTCCGGGCCCAATGGCCTTCCCGAGCGCATCCAGCCGCTGATCTATCTCAACCCACAGGTCGTCGAGGTTGAGAGCCTGGACGGCGACGGCGCGCCGTGGATCAACACGCCCGAGCCCGGCAAGAAGGCGGTCCGGACCTTCGTCAACACCTTCGACGTCGATCCCCGGCCTGGCTCGGTCACCCTTCCCATCGACTACCCGGAGTCCGTCCGGCTGGCCTTGCTTGAGCCCTATGCGGTGGTGGTCGACAAGACGGCCCTGGCGACGCTCGGCACGCACCTCGGCGCGACGGCCAGCCTGAACGGCAAGACGGTGCATGTGCGCGCCCTCCTGGAGAACTACGCCAACGTCGACCAGCCGGTCGTCTACATGTCGCGCGACACCATGCGGTTGCTCGGCATGGGTCCGAAGAACGGCAAGACCGGTCCTCTGATGGTGCGCCTGCGCGACCCCGCTCAGGCGATCGCCGTGCGCGATCAGCTGAACTCGATCGCCAACGGCGCCTACAAGGCCTGGAGCAAGCCCGACCTCGCCGCAGCCAACCGCAAGGCCCTGATGGGCGAGCAGATCATCGGCATCTTCCTGGGCTTCTCGCTGTTCCTGGGCCTGCTCATCGGGGTCGGCATCACCTCGCAGACCCTGCGGGGCGCGATCCTGGCCAGCATCAAGGAATTCGCCAGCCTGCGCGCCCTCGGCGTGTCCCTGGGTTCGCTCAGCAAGATCGTCCTGGAGCTGTCGCTGTGGGTCGGCGTGGCCGGCCTCCTGGCCACGGCCCTCTTCACCTTTGGCGTCTACCTGCTGGCCGCCAAGTTCAACATGCCCATGGGCTTCCCCATACCGTGGGTGATCACCGTGGTGATCCTGCTCACCGTCATCTCGATCCTCTCGGGGCTCTTCTCCCTGGGCGTCCTGAAGAAAAGCCAACCTGCGGACCTGCTGCGATGAGCTCTGAACCCGCCTCCCCGAAGCCGGCCCTCGTCGCGCGCGGCCTGAAGAAGCGCTTCAAGACCGGCCGCACCCATATCGAGGTCCTGAAGTCCGTGGACTTCGAGGCCCTGCACGGCGAAGTGACCATGGTCATGGGCCCGTCGGGCTCCGGCAAGTCGACGCTCGTCGCGGCGCTTTCGGGCCTGCTGCGGCCGGACAGCGGCCAGGTGCAGGCCATGGACCAGGACCTCTGGAGCCTGAAGCCCGGCAAGATCGACCGCTTCCGCCTCGACCACTGCGGCTTCATCTTCCAGGGCTTCAACCTGTTTCCGGCGCTGACCGCGCTCCAGCAGGTCGAGATCATCCTGAAGTACAAGGGCTACTCGCGCGCCGAGGCCCGGCACAAGGCCGCCACCGCGCTCACCGAAGTGGGCCTGGAGATGCGCATGAACTCCCGCCCGTCGGAGATGTCGGGCGGCGAGAAGCAGCGCGTCGCCATAGCGCGAGCGTTGGCCAAGGATCCGCAGCTCCTGTTCGCCGACGAGCCGACCAGCGCTCTGGACGGCGAGAACGGCCAGATCGTGATCAAGCTCCTGCAGCGCGCCGCCAAGTCGTTCGGCGCCGCGGTGGTCTGCGTGACCCATGACCCGAGGCTGGAAAGCTACGCCGACCGCATCATCCACATCGAGGATGGCCTCATCCTCGACGACCGCCGCGCCGACCCCTTGTCGGTCGCGGCCGACCAACAGCAGCTCCATCCCGCATTCGCCGGGGCCTAAGGACCAAAGTCATGCTTGCCCTCGCCCGCAGCCGCATCTTCTGGATCGTCGCCGTCCTCGTGCTTGTGCTGGGGGCCGGCGGCGTCGTCCTGTCCCAGCAGGCCAACGCCAAGAAGGCCGTGGCCGCCAAACAGGCCGCCGCCAACGCGCCCAAGAGCCCATATGTCGCCATCGCCAACGGCAAGGCCGACGTTGAAGGCGGCGTGATCCAGGTCGCCGCCCGCACGGCAGGCGTCATCAAGGAGGTCAACGTCCAGGAAGGCGACGAGGTCGTGAAGGGCCAGGTCCTGGCCCGGCTAGAAGATGAACAGCCCCGGCTGGCGGCCCAGGAGGCCCAGGCCGAGCTCGACCAGGCCAAGGCCCAGGTCGCGCTGCTGCAGGTGCAGATCTCCACCGCCAAGCGCGAGTTCAGCCGGCTGCAGGGGCTGATCGCCTCCAACTACGTCGCCCGCCAGCAGGTCGACCAGGCGCAGGACGCGATCCGCGGCGCCGACGCGAGCCTCGCCGCCCAGAACGCCGCCATCATCACCGCCCAGGCCAAGCTCAGCGAGGCCAAGTACAATCAGGAACTGACCATCATCCGCGCCCCGGCCAACGGCCGCATCGTGCGCCGCTACGCCAACCCCGGCGCCGGCGCCTCGACACTGAACGTCTCCAACATGTTCGACCTGGAGCCCAAGGCCAACCGCATCGTCCGCGCCGAGATCTCCGAAAGCGCCCTGCCCTTTGTGGTCATCGGCCAGACCGTGCAGCTGTCGCCGGAAGCCGATCCCGGCAAGGTCATCGCCGGCAAGGTGATCCGCCGCGCGGCAGTGTTCGGCGCGCGCAAGCTGCAGTCCGACGATCCCACCGAACGCAGCGACGAACGCGTGGTCGAGGTGGTGGTCGGCACCGACGGCGCTCCCTTCCTGATCGGCCAGCGGGTGCTGGTGAAGTTCATGCGCACCCAGCAGCAGGCCCAGGCGAACACTCCGGCGGCGGGATAGACGCCGGGCGATCCGTCCTATCCTCCCCAAGGGCCAGACGGATCGCACTGCGGCCAAGGTGGGCTCGCACCCAAGAGCGAGGCTCCCGCCCTGGCTTTCGCCCGCCCCGGTCTCTCACCGGGGCGGGCGTCTTCGTCTTGACGCCCTCCTCGCCGCGCCGCACAAGGCCCGCCGAATTCGCGTCAGCGTAGACCTTTAAGAGGACTTCCCCATGGCGGACATCCGCTTCGACGGCAAAGTGGCCATCGTCACCGGCGCAGGCGGGGGCCTCGGCCGCCAGCATGCGCTCGAACTAGCCCGGCGCGGCGCGCGCGTGGTGGTCAACGACCTGGGCGGTTCGGTGGACGGCTCCGGCGGCGGATCGGACGCCGCCAACGCGGTGGTGGAGGAGATCAAGGCCTTCGGCGGCGAAG
>NZ_SSMZ01000219.1 GCF_004799395.1 Phenylobacterium sp. | reverse complement strand
CCGTGTGGCCCTTCGTGACCTCGGGGATCATCCAGGGCCTGGGCGTGGGCCTGCTGTTCGTGCCGCTGTCGACGCTCGCCTTCGCCACCGTGCCGCCGCACCTGCGGCCGGAAGGCTCCGGGGTCTACACCCTGATCCGCAACCTGGGCTCCAGCGTCGGCATCTCGATCATGAACGCGCTGGTGGTGGCCAACACCCAGACGATGCACGCCAGCCTCGCCAGCAAGGTCGTGACCTCGGACGCCGTCGTCCGCTCGACCCTTCCCGGCGCCTTCAACCCCGCCACCACGGCGGGGATCACCGCCCTCAACGGCGAGGTCACCCGCCAGGCGTCCATGGTCGCCTATATCGACGACTTCCGCCTCATGCTCATCATCACCATCGCCTGCATTCCGATGCTGCTGCTCATGCGCAAGCCGCGGCCTGTCGGCGGGGAGCCCCTCCATGCCATCGTCGACTAGACCCCTGATCCTGCTCGCCGCGTCAGCCTCGGCGCTGGTGCTGGCCGCCTGCTCCACGGTGGGCCCGAACTTCAAGGCGCCGGCAGGCCCCTCGGGGCCCGCAGCCGGCGGTTACGCCATGGCCGGCGACATCGCGCCGACCGGGGTGAAACTGACGCCGGAGAGCCGCGTGGCTGGCCCCTGGTGGCAGGCGTTCAATTCCCCGGAGCTGGACGCCGCCATCCGTCAGGGCCTGGCCAGCAGCCCGACCGTCGCCGAGGCGCGCTACAACCTCGAAAAGGCTCAACAGCAGGTGGCCGCCGTGCACGGCGCGCAGTTGCCGCAGGTCGACGCCAACGCCTCGGCCCAGCGCGAACGGATCAACCTGGCGGCCTTCGGCTTCTCCGGCTTCCCAGGCCTGCCGCCGATCCAGAGCCCGACCATCAATCTCTATTCGATCGGCGGATCGGTGAGCTACGATCTCGACGTGTTCGGCGGCAAGAAGCGCGCGACCGAGAAGGCTCAGGCGCAGGCCGAGGCCGCAGCCCGCCAGGCCGACGCAGCCTATCTGTCGCTCAGCGGCAACATGGCCATGCAGGCCATGACCATCGCCAGCCTGCGCGGCCAGATCGCCGCCACCAAGGACATCATCGCCGACGACCGCCGGGTGATCGACATGATCCGCGCCGCGGAAACCGCCGGCGGCGAGGCGCACTCGGCCTACTCCGGCGGCCTGACGCAACTGGCCGAGGACGAGGCCCTGTTGCCGCCGCTGCAGCGGCAACTGGACGCCGCGCGCCACCAGATGGCGCTCCTGTCTGGCAAGTCGCCCGCCGAGTGGACCGCGCCGGACTTCGACTTCGCCAGGATCACCGCACCCGTCGAGGCGCCGGTCAGCCTGCCCTCGCAGCTGGTGCGCAACCGGCCCGACATCCTGCAGGCGGAAGCCAATCTGCACGCCGCCACCGCCGCCGTGGGCGTGGCCATCGCCAACCAGTACCCGGACATCAAGCTCTCGGCCGCCCTGACCCAGGAGGCGATCAAGCCCGGGGACATCTTCAACGCCGACTCCGCGGCCTGGGACCTGCTGGGCGGCCTGACCGCGCCGATCTTCCATGGCGGCACGCTGAAGGCTGAGCGCAAGGCCGCCGAGGCTGACGCGCGCGTCGCGCTCGCCCGCTACGAGCAGACCGTGCTGAAGGCCTTCGTCGAGGTCTCCGACGTGCTGTCAGACCTGGGCAGCGACCAGCAGGCGATCACCTCGCTGGAACTCGCCAACCGCGCCGCCGAGGCCGGCGCCACCGACGCCCAGAACGCCCTTCGTCTGGGCGGCGGGCCGATGGTCGACGTGGTGCAGGCGCAGCGGACGCTGAGCCGCGCGCGCCGCGCGCTGGTGGAGGCGCAGGGCCGCCGCTACAGCGACCTCGTGCAACTCTACGCCGCCACGGCCTCCGACTGGGGTGCAACCGCGACGGCCGCCTCGCCGCCGGCAAAAGGTCGCTAGCTGACGCCCATCGCGTCGCGGTGGGCCTTGGAGTGGGTCTCCGCCAGCAGGAAGACCGAGATCAGCGAGATCACGCAGAGCGCAGCCATGTAACCCGAGACGGCCATCGAGGTGGCGTACTTGGTGAACAGCGCCGTGGCGATGATCGGCGCAAAGCCGCCTCCGAAGATCGCGCCGATCTGATAGCCCAAGGACGCGCCGGAATAGCGGAATTCGGTGTCGAACAGCTCGGCCATCAGAGCCGCCTGGGGGCCGTACATGAAGTTGTTGAAGATCGATCCGACGCCGATCGCCAGCAACATCATCGGAAAGGCGCCGGTCTCGATCAGCTTGAAGAACACGAGAGACCACAGGCCCATCAGCACCGCGCCGCTCATGAACACCGAGCGCCGTCCGACCTTGTCGGACAGGGAGGCCATCAGCGGCAGGAAAGGCGCCGAGATCAGGGCGCCCAGCACCACGGCCCACAGGATCACCGGACGCGCCACGTGCGGACCGTGGTGCGGGTCCGTGGCGTAGGCGAGCGCGTAGTTGATCATCAGGTAGAAGGTGCCGTTGGCCGCGACGAAAGCCCCGGCGGCCAGCAGGATCTCCTTGGGGTGCTTGGCGATCACCTTGAGGATCGGTGAGCCTTTGGCGGCGCGCAGCTGCGCCTTGGCCTGGTCGAGGCTGACGCCCTGCTCGGCGGCCAACGCCTTGGCGGCCGCCTCCTGTTGTCGGGCCTCAAGCGCCTGCAGCGCCTGGTACTCGGCGGTGTCCTCCAGCTTGAGTTGGACATAGAGGCCCAGCGCCACCAGCACGATCGAGAGCAGGAACGGAATGCGCCAACCCCAGATGAGGAAGTTCTCCGGCGCGACCTGCTTGTCGATCACGATGAAGATCAGGTTGGCCAACACCACCCCTGCGGGTACGCCCATCTGGGCGAAGCTGCCGTAGAACCCGCGCTGCTTGGGCGGGGCGTTTTCGAAGGCCAGCAGCATGGCGCCGCCCCATTGGCCGCCGACCGCCAGGCCCTGCACGAAGCGCAGCGCGATCAGCAGCAGCGGCGCCATGATTCCGGCCATGGCGTAGGACGGCAGAAGCCCCACCGCCGTTGTGGCGAGGCCCATCATCAGGAGCGCCGTGACCAGCGCCTTCTTGCGCCCCACCAGGTCGCCGAAATGGCCGAAGATGACGCCGCCGACCGGCCTGGCGATGAAGCCCACGGCAAATGTGGAGAAAGCCGCCAACTGGGCCACCGCCGGGGGAAGGCTGGCGGCGAAGAACAGCTTGGGAAACACCAGGGCCGCGGCGGTGCCGTAGATGAAGAAGTCGTACCACTCGATGCTGGAGGCCGCGAGCGAGGTGAAGGCCACCTTGGCGACGTTGATCTTCATCGGCGGCGCGGCGGCGGCTGCGGTCATCAGGCTCTCCCGGGGTTACTGGCGCGCAGAGTCGCCCCGCGCTTGGCGAGAGAGGTACATCACAGCGGCGCTGCGGGCGAGCTTCCAGGCTCGCCCGCCGACAGGCTGTCCTACACCCGGGCTCCGGCCCCCTGGCTGGCTTCGGCCGCCAGCCGGCCCGAAAGCTCGGCCATGTGGTCGAAATCGGCCTCGAAGGCGCCGAGGCCCTGGGTGAGGCCGCGGAGTTCGGCGATCAGGCCCTGACGCTCGGACTGCGGCAGATAGGCCTCGATCCGCTCCCAGCCGCGCCAATCTTCCCGTGGCGCCAGTCCCAGGATCTGGCCGCGCCGGGCGGTGAGCGCCGAGGTGACATTCGAGGCGCTGGGTGACGGCGAATAGACCGTCAGCTTCTCGATCGGCTCCAGCAGGATCGAGCCGCAGCCGGGCAGGCCCTCTTCCATCGCCAGTCTGCCGGCCATGCGGAAGGCCATTTCCGAGCTGTCGACGCTGTGGGTCTGGCCGTCCACCAGGGTCACCTCCAGGTCGGTGACCGGGAAGCCGAGCTGGCCCTTCTCCAGGCCGTCGCGCACGCCCTGTTCGACGGCGGGAATCCACTGTTTGGGCACCGCGCCGCCGACCACCCGCTGGGTGAAGACGCAGCCGGACCCGCGGGGCAGGGGCCGGATCTCCACGGTCACGTCGGCGAACTGGCCATGGCCGCCGGACTGCTTCTTGTGCCGCGAGCGCTGCGTGACGCCGCGCTGGATCGTCTCGCGGTAGGCCGTCTTCGGCTGCTCGGTGTCGATCTCCACCCCAAACCGGCGCTTCAGCCGCTCGAGCGCCAGGCGCACATGGCCCTCGCCCTGGCCGGCCAGCAGCACCTGGCGCGACTCCGCATCATGGGTGAGCCGCAGGCCGGGGTCCTCCTCGATCAGCTTGCCGAGCGCGCCGGAGAGGCGGACGTCGTCCTTGTGGTTCTTGGCTGACAGCGCCACCGCGAACAGCGGCCGGCGCGGCGAGGCAGCCGCAGCGACAGCCTGCGGCCGGCCGGTGGTGGACAGGATCTGCCCGGCCTGGGCGGCCTCAACCTTGCCAATGGCGCAGACCTCGCCGATCGGCGCCGAGCCGATCTTGCGGATCGCCGCGCCCTGGACCGCGAACAGGCCGCCGGCGCGGCAGCGTTCGCCGTCCGGCAGGACGAATTCGGCGCCGTCGGCCAGGGCTTTGCCGAACACCCGGGCATAGGCGAGCTTGCCGGACTGGCCGGCGTAGGCGGCCTTCAGCACATAGGCGCCGGCCTCGATGCCGATCCGCTGGGCGGCGCGGTCCGGCAAGGGCGTCTCATGGCGCAGCGCCTTTAGGAGGCGCCGCACGCCGAAGCCGTTCTGCGCCGAGCCGAAGAACACCGGCACGATCAGGCCCTCGTTCATCTCCCGCACCAGGTCGGCGAACACTGCGTCGCGGGTGGGGGTCACGTCGGAGAGGAGCTGTTCGAGCAGTTCGTCGTCGAAGTCGGCGATCTGCTCCAGCATGTGGAACCGCGCCTCGGCCTCGGCGTCGCGCAACTCGCCGGGGATGTCCGCCTGGTTGGAGGGCTCGCCCGGCCGGTAGACGAAGGCGCGCTCAAGCGCCAGGTCGATGAAGCCGGTGACCTTCTCGCCTTCCCAGGTCGGAATCTGCCGCGCCACCAGGGGCGCGGAGCTGACGGGCGCAAGGGCCGCCAGGAGGTCTGAGAGCGTACCGCGGGCCAGGTCCATCTTGTTGATGAAGAGCGCGTGCGGCACGCCGAGCCGTTCCAGCTCGCGCAGCGTCGGCTGTAAAAGGGCGGCCTTGGCGGGGTCCGGCTCGGCCACGACCACCGCCAGGTCCACGGCCGGCAGTGCGGCGTCGAGGTCGGCGCAGAACTCCAGCGATCCGGGGCAGTCCACCACCGAATAGCGGTCGCCCATGAACTCGAAGCCGGCGAGATTCAGCTCCACCGAATGGCCGCGCGCACGCGCCTCGGGACTTGAATCGCCGACCATCTCGCCGCCGACGCGGCGGTCGACCGCGCCGGTCACCTGCAGGAGGGCTTCCATGAGGGTGGTCTTGCCGGCGCTCGTGGGGCCCACGAGCGCCAAGGCGCGCACGGACCCCGCTGTCTGGATTGCCATGGTCGTCTCCCAACACCGTAGGCGCCAGGGACGCGGGTGTCTGGAGGCCGCCTCCATGGCGCGGTTTTGGGGCGGTCGCGGACCGTTTGCAGGGGCTCGCGCCGCCCTGACCAAAGAAGCCTACGCCCGTATTTCGCCGACGTCGACGTCACGAAGTCGGGAGCAGGCCGCGATCGAAGCGAAGGGGCGCCGGAAGCTTGGCCTTAAGGAATTCGCGATAAGCCCTGCGCGCTTTCACGAAATCTGAGGGGCTGGGATGAAGGGCGTCGTTTTCAACCTGCTAGAGTCCGTTGTCACCGCGAAATACGGCGCGGACACCTGGGACAGCCTGCTCGACGCAGCGAACGCCAGTGGCGTCTACACCTCGCTCGGCAACTACGACGACGCCGAAATGGAGGCTCTGGCCGCCGCTGCGGCCCAGGCGCTGGGCCTTCAGCGCGCCGACGTGCTGCGCTGGTTCGGCCGCAGCGCGATCCCGGTGCTGGCCGAGCTCTATCCGGACTTCTTCACGCCGCACAGCTCGGCCCGGCCCTTCGTCAGCGGCGTGAACGACATCATCCACGCCGAGGTGCGCAAGCTCTATGCCGGCGCGGCCTGTCCGCACTTCGGGATCCACGAGGCGTCCGACGGCGCCATCACCATGCGCTACCGCTCCACGCGGAAGATGTGCGCGCTCGCCCAGGGCTTCATCGAGGGCGCCGCCGACTGGTATTGCGAGACGGTCGAGGTCGAGCACACATCCT
>NZ_SSMZ01000218.1 GCF_004799395.1 Phenylobacterium sp. | reverse complement strand
CGTTTGCTGACGCCACTGCGCCAATGAGAACGAGCGAAGCCCAACGCCGCATACTCTAACCTCTCAGGGATACGAGATCGAAGGACACGGTCGTCACATCGCCGGTCGACATCGTCGCGACGTTCATCGGGTTGTATGGACCCCCATCAGGGCCATTCAGCGCCGCACCGGTATCGTCTTCGCAGCGGAGTGTTGCGCCCCCTTGGCTTAGGGTCAGAGAGACGGCGGAGGCCTTGGCGTCTTCGCACCAAATGTGAAGGGCGAGACTGACGTCGCTGGCCGGCGTCACGGTGTAGGCGGCGCTATTGGTCCCATCGACTGGGCCAACGGGATTGATGTCCGAGGGGTGGATCGTCAGCACATTGATCCGACCCAGGTCCGTGGGCCCCGCGAACGTGACGTTGATGGTCACCTGCGAGCCGTCGACAGTGATCCAGTTTTCAGACAACGATCGACTCCTTCAGTTGCGATGAAATCCGGGCGGTCTGCTGCCCCAGGATCGAATTGGTGTGGCCCCGTCATGATGCGCCGGGCGGCTTGGCGGGATCGGGTGGAGAGGCAGGAGGTTTGGGCGTAGGCGGGGAAACGCCCAGCAGTTGCAGGCCCTTGCCCCAGATCTCCTCGGCGAAGACGGCGCCCAAGAAGCAGCCGAGCAAGATCGACCATGTGCTGACGTGCCCGCCATCGCTGATCACCTTGTTCCCGGCCTGGGCCATCAGGAACGAGGTGAAGGCCGCTCCAAACCCTTGCAGGAAAACCTTGCCGGGAGCGCCCGAGATGACGGTCTCGGTTTCGCCATTGGCGCGAAGCCGCCGCACGACGATGCTGTTCCGATCGTTCACAGCCTGCGTCCGCAACCGGTCGTATCTTGCCTGCGCCGCCTGGGCGGCGCGCTGCTTGTCCAGCAGGTCGGCGGCGGTCGTTGCGCGGGCTTGATCGGCACTTAGGAACTTATTCTTGAGGTCATCGGCCTGAATCTGCAGCGTTTGGACCTTCGCCTGGTTGTCGGCGATCTGCGGATTGACTGTCGCGAGCGTCTGATTGGCCGCGGCCTTGTCCTCCTGCGAGGCCGTTTCGGAACCGAGCACTGCCGTGGCGGCCGCCGCCTGCGCCTGAAGTTCACTGAGCGTCGCGTATGCCGCTGCAAGCTGCGCTTTGGCGGCGTCAGCGTCGCGCGAGGCCGCATCCGCCGCGCCGGCGGCCGCCGTCGCGGCTTCGCCGGCTGCGGTGAGCGCGTCGGCCGCGTCCTTGGCTTGCGTCTCGGCCGTGCGCAAGGTTTCAGCGGCGACGGGCGACACATCGACCCGCCCCATCATCCGAATGGCGGACCCAAACAGGCCGAACCCCATCAGGCCGACGATCAGGATCGAGGCGTCTGACGAATTGGCGAGCCAGCCGAACAGCACCTGCTGCGTGTCATCCTGTTCATCGCCGGCGCTGGCGGCCTTCGACCCGATGATCGCTTTGGCGCTGGGGCTGGCGCTGAAATCGAATGGCTGACAGTCGCGCTCCAAGTCCGCCATGACCGCCGGCGCCAGTTGAGGAGGCTTCGCTCCTGGCCCGTTGGAGGCGGCGGCCGTCCGCTCGGCGTCTGGCGCGGGCTTTGATGGCGCGAGGAGTGACTGGACCTGCGCGAGCTCGAGCACGCAGGGCCGCAGATGTAATCTTGCGTCTCTCAGGGCGTGGCCGAAATCGGCCACGAGTACGGCCTTGGCGTCGGCCACGCGGGCGGCGGAAAGGTGCTGCCGCTCCCATTTCGCTCCCGACAACGCCTCGGCCACGTACTGGCTCTTCCAAGCCTCAAGACCATCGGCGTTCTGGCGAGCGACCGCCGCCGCCTGATCGAGGATCTTCTTGGTGTCCAGGTCCTGGTTTTCAACCTCACGCTCAAAGGCTGCGGGATTGTAGGTGGTTGGTGGGTCGACGATCGACTGATCGATGCGCTCGAGGTCCTGCATCCAAGTCTGCAGGTCCTCCGCCGGCGCGTCATTCGTGCGCAGATAGACCAGCGACCCAACCGCCAGATAGGTCGCCGGGATCAGGATTGCGGCATAGACGCCGACCGCGACCCAGGTCGGATATTCCATCAATGTGCGTTTGAGGTGCTCATGCGCCGGGCCGTCGGCGCTCCGCGAGCGGCGTTGGATGCCGTCGAGGAAGTCGCGGCGGGACGCGATGACGCTTCGGCCGATCACCAGGGCGAAGAGGAAGGTGACGGCGAATAAGACCCACTGCCAGATCAGGCTGGGGTTGGGTTCAAGCTTGAACCAGTTGGAATCGCGAGCAATGCAGAAGCTGGGGTCCGCCATGCAGGCGACGACATCGTTCACCGCCGCCGTCTCCGGCGTCGATCCTAGCGGCAACTGGATCGGACACGCGGGTCGACTCGCCGTTGTCGGACTCTCGACCGATTTGTCGCCCGGCCGGACGACCGCGCCCAGCGACGCGGCGGTCGGAGAGGGATTCGGCGCCGGCTTTGGCGCGTTCCCGACCGAGGGGTCGCAGTCGAGCGAAGGTTTCGTGGCGTCCTTCGGGGCGATCGCCCAGGGCATGGGCAGATGGACGACGAACGGAGTCTCCAGCACGATACCGCGCGCGACACCGGCGCCGGCGGCAACCAGACTTTCGGCCGCCGGGAGCGCAACAACCGTCGCCACGGCCAATGCGACGACCACAGCGAGATCGCGACTGACCGACGGCGTCTGCAAGGGCGCGCCGGCAATACGCCGGGCCCCGAAATAGACCACGACAAGCGCCGACACCGAGGCGCCCAGGAGGATGGCCCAGAAGCCGGCCAGCACCACCCAGGGGGATGTTGCGGCGAGCGCGCGAAACGCTGCGAGACCCGCGAGGGCGACAGTCAAGCCGATCACAACGGCAGCGGTGACCAGGGGTAGGCCACGGGCCACCCAAGTCCCCAGTCCGCGCACACCGTTGGATTGTGCCATATCGCCCCCCGGCGCAAAGCCAAGGTTCATGGAACCACGATATCAGTGGGTGACGCAACCCCACCGTGTGCGCGCCAGAAGACCATTCCCTGATTGAGTCGATATCTGATGCGTCCTGACGGCCAAAGGCCTGCGTGGCGGCTGGCTTGAAGCGAACCTCTCTGCGCCTCGGGGCTTCACAGAACCCGGAACCGAATTGACTCAATCAATAAGGTTATTATCTTAAATCTCGCGTCTGGGGCGACGCCAGTATCAGCGCATCGCGTGCGCTCCGACGGCATGCTGTCGGCTCGCGCCAACCTGCGCATTCCCAGTTCCATGTTCATTCGAGCGTTCCGGGGGTGGAAGGCGATGACAAAAAGCTGGCTGCGGCCCGCGATCCCGTTGGTGGCGATCGCTATCGTCCTGGTGGTCGGGCCGAAGTTTTTGCCCCACGGCCGAGGCTTCACATTCCTGGGCGTTCTCGTCCTGCTGGCCGCGGAATTTGCCGTCATTGGATGGGCGATCAACGACCGGCCGATCGGCGCGTTCATCGACAATCGTAATCGCCTGAGCCTTTCGAAGCTGCAGGCGGGAGCCTGGACAGCGGTCGTGCTGGCGGGCCTCGCGACCGCGGCCGCTTACAACGCCCTCGTCCCGGGGACGAACTACAGCAGCCTTACGGCGTTGAACGTCGTCATACCGGGCGAGCTTCTGCTGGCGATGGGTATTTCGGCGACTTCGTTGGTCGCGACGCCATCGCTTCTTAGCCTCAAGGCCAGCGAGACGCCGCTCGCCTCGTCCGTGACGACCGCGCAGGCCAAGCTGCCGGGCAGCAGCAACAACGGCAAGCTCACAACGCGATCAAGTGCGGCGGACGCCTCTTGGAGCGACCTCGTTACCGGGGATGAAGTGGGCAATGCGGGCTCGCCGGATCTCGGAAAGATCCAGCAGGCGCTCATCACCCTGCTGCTGCTCGGCTGCTACACGGGCTACGTCTATGAAATGTTCGTCCACACGAGCGGGCCGATCGGAACGCTGCCCGTGATCGACAAGTCCTTCGTCTGGCTGATGGGGATCAGTCACGCCTCGTACCTGGCCTATAAGGCCGCGCCGCACACCCAGACGGAATCCCCGTCATGAGCGAGCCTCCTCAAGCCGAGCCCCCGGTTTCGGGCGTAGAGTCGCGCCACGTGCGGCGCCCTCCAAGCGCGGGGCAGAAAACCCTTCATACGGCTTGGCCGCTTGCCGCCATCGGCGCGCTGTCCCTGCTGGCGGGGAACCCGCTTGCGCCGCCGGCCTCCACAACCCCGCCACCGTCCGCCGCGTCCGTGGGATCGCAAACCGCAGCCGGCCCATCGCCTGGCGCGCCGGCCCCGCTGGTGGCCAAGGATCAGGCGGTTACCTGGTGGTTTGCGTTCAAGTTCAACGCCCCCACCGCACCGGACATGGCCACCACGCCGCGCCTGTGCCCCTTTGGCGGGAGCCCCTCTCCCTACGGCCAGTTCAGCCAGCACTTCGTCTACGCCAGTAACCTCTCTCCGACGCTTCAGGACGGGACTGGCTTGATCGGGACCGGTGCGAACGATCCTCTTGGGGCGACGTTCGACCAGGTCTTCAATGGGACCTATCACTACCTGGTCTGGAACGATCAGTTCAAAGGCGCGCCGGCTGTGGCCGGGTGCGCCACCGACTGCAGCGCTCCATGGGGACATTCCAAGGGATTTCTGGCCTGGAACGACGCGGGCTCGGGCGTAGTGGTTCAGGTGACCACACCGAGCTGGCCGGGCTCCGGCAACGCTGCCCACCCGCGGGTTGGTGACGGCAACACCTTAGGCTGCGTCAAGGACAACGACGTCGAATTCAGCCAGCATTTCTTCGCCCTCGCCCTGACCCACGACGACCTACTGAAGGTCCTCAAGGCGCTCGCCAACGCGAGCGTGGTGACGGATCCGACAAACCCTCAACTGGCCAACAACGGCGGCCCCGCCGACGTCCAGGCGCTAGTCACCGCGCTTGGGCGCAAATCGGCGAGCGCGACAGCCACGGTCGATCAGCTGTCCAGCGGCGTGACCCTGATCTCCAAACCCTCCAACCTGAATGTCCCGCCTTGGCAGCTGGTCTCCGCGGAGCTGGCGGGCCTGCCTCTGCGGGCGGCGACCTGGTGGGCCACGCCCGAGATCTATACGACCGATGCGGCCAAGTCCTTTGACGGCTCCCAGCCGTCGGACTGCTGGTCATCGCTACTCCCCAAGCCGGGCAATGTCGCGATCGCGGCGACGGGAACCTGGAACAACAAACCCATCGGCCTGATGGGCCAGGGCGGAAACTACGCGATCGTCGACGCCAGCCTGAAAGCTTCAGCGGTGGGGTACAACCACGCCAAGGTCGGCGTCTCGCTTGATCCGGCCCACCCCTACGCGATCTTCGGCGACATGAACCAACAGGGCGCACTCAGCGGCAAGTGCGACAGCAGCCAGAATGGCAGAGGCGGCCTCTTCTATGTCGTCAGCGACGCCAAGCTTTCCGCCAGCGTCGGCGAACTGATCGCAGGCAAGACCGCCCCAGACGCGCTCCCAGCGCGCTAGCCGTCCGTCGCGAAAGGCCAAGTCAGGATGATGGGGAAGCATTGCGATCCGCCCGAAGCAGCGAAACGTGTAGGGCCAAGCCATTGGCTGGGTCCACTTTCGGCCGTAGCCCTGGTGCTGGGCCTCACAGCTTGCACCGCATTGCCGAACGCGGCGCCTCCGCGCGAAGAACTCTCCGATCGGGCATTCAACGCGCCGCTCGACGACGCCGCGAACGCCCACCCCAGTGGGTTTGATCGCAAGCTGTTTCTCGTCCTGCTCGACGACAAGACGCACCCCTCCCTGCGGGGCGGCCGAAGTCTATGGGCGACGAGCGAGGACATTTCCTACCGCCCGAGCAATGGCGACGCGACGATCAAGGTGCCGAAAGGCTTCGTCACCGACCTGGCCTCGATCCCGCAGCCGTTCTGGAGCCTACTGCCGCCCGACGGCCCCTGGGCGAAAGCGGCGGTCATCCACGATTTCCTCTACTACACACAAGGATCTGGGGTCTGGAAATGTCACGCTTCGACGATCATTCGGAAGACTGACTACACGCGGCCAGAAGCCGACTGGATCCTCAGGGACGCAATGGCCGATCGAGGTGTCGACGCCTTTCATCGGAACGTCATCTACCTTGCTGTGCGGTTCGGAGGGCAGCGTGGCTGGGACGCGAGCCCAGGTCGCAACGCCGAATATTGCCGCTCGAAGCCAGCGACGCCGGCTCATTGATATCGCATGACAACCCGCGGATTGGCCGAAGTTCGAGTGTCCGCTCCGCCAACCAACGCCCCCGGGGAATCCGAACCTTCTTGCGCCTAATATGGCTTCTCAGCCGACAGGATCGTCTGCGGCCGCCGACGCGGTCGCGTGCCAGAATCCTGCGGTCGGCCCCTCGGCGGTCGCCAATCCACCCACGGCAAGCTCCATTCAGCTGGCCCGGTGGCCCCGGCAAGGCGCACCCTTCGAGGCGCAATCCAAATTCCAGCCGGCGCAACTTCCAACTCTCTGATTTATGACGGCAGCCGGACTAGCTTAGCTGGTAGAGCAGCGGCCTTGTAGACCGAGGTCGCAGGTTCGCGCCCTGCAATGGCACCGCCATTCTGAAGGCCCGCATGCATATCTTCATCGACGCCGACGCCTGTCCCGTGAAGGATGAGACCTACAAGGTCGGCGCGCGCTATGGCCTGACGACGACGGTGGTCTCCAACAGCTTCATCGCCATTCCTCCGTCGAAGCTGATCGAGCGGATGATCGTGGACGCTGGCCCAGATGTGGCTGACGACTGGATCGCTGAGCGGACGGAGCCGGGCGACATCGTGGTCACCAACGATATCCCCTTGGCCGACCGGGTGCTGAAGGCCGGCGGCGTGGCGATCGCGCCGAACGGGCGGCTGTTCACGGCCGACAGCATCGGCTCGGCGCTGGCCTCACGCGCCGTGGCCGAGCACATCCGTTCCATGGGCGAAATGACCGGCGGGCCGAAGCCTTTCGCCCAGGCGGACCGCTCGCGCTTCCTGCAGGCGCTCGATGAGGCGGTGAACCGGGAGAAGCGGCGCCGGCGTTAGACGCCGGTCGGCAGCTGGAACAGCGCCTCAACGGTCGTCTGCATGGCTCTGGCGAGCTTGAGCGCCAGGGTGGTCGAGGGGACGAAGACCCCGTTCTCCACCGTATTGATCGTCTTGCGCGACACCCCGACCCGCTCGGCGAGCTCCGCCTGGGTCCAGCCCCGGTCGGATCGCGCCTGGCGCAGACTGTTGGCTAGGCCCTCAGCCATTGAACGCGCGCCACTCAAGCTGTGCGAACCGCATCAACGGCACGCCGATGCCGACGATGAACAGCAGATGGAGCGCCGCGATCACCGTCAGGGGCCGGAACAGCGCGTAGAGCTGGATGGCCATGAGCGTCAGGATGAGCGCCCAATAGCCTGCCGTCGTCGCCGAGCCTCGGTGGACTCGCGTGGTCTCGTCGTAGACCAGGGCGTGCATGGTGCGGTCGAAGAACGTGCCCACGCCGCCCAGCAACATCAGCAAGGCGCTCGCCAGGCCGAGGGTGAAGGCCGCAGAGCCAGCGGCCAGACCAAGCCCCCACGGCGTCGGCGAGCCGTGGTCGAAGACCAGCAGCGCGATCTGCGACAACAGGAACAACGACGTCTCGCTGACGATGACCCAGATCCGCGCCTTCTGAGACCACTCGGCCCGCTGCGTCGGCGAAGAACCCAAATCAGGCTTTGGACGCATTGGATCGCTCCCGCTGATAGTCACCTATAGGTGACATGTAACCTATAGGTTTCTTTCCGGTCAAGCGGACTTGCCTCTAAGCGCCCTGCCCGGCTATGGGCGGTCCTCGCTCGCCGTTGGAAGAGACTGTCTTAATGCGCCACCTGGGTCTGACGCTCTGCGCCGCCGCCATCGCCGCTACCGCACTCTCCGCCTGCAACAAGCCGGCGAACGCGCCCCCGGCCGACACCGGCGCCGCCTCGACGCCGACCGCCGCGCCGGCGGCGATGACCGACGACGAGAAGAAGGCGTCGCTGGCCAAGCTCCCGGCCCCCTACAACGCCGCCGACCTGGACAACGGCGAATCCAAGTTCGCGCTCTGCTCCACCTGCCACACCACGCAGCAGGGCGGACCGAACATGACCGGGCCCAACCTCTATGGCGTCTTCGGGCGCAAGGCCGCGACCCTGGCCGGCTTCACCTATTCCGACGCCCTGAAGGCCGCCGGCTGGACCTGGGACGCTGCGCATCTGGACACCTGGATCACGGACCCGAAGGTGGCCGCGCCCGGCACCAAGATGACCTTCGCCGGCCTGAAGGACCCCAAGGACCGCACCGACGTCATCGCCTATGTGATGATCCGAACGGGCTTCAAGCCGTAGGTCCGATCCCGGGCTGGTAGAGTTCGCCGGCTCAGCTCAACCTTGACGGGCAAATCGCAGGCGCGCATCGTTGCGGCGTCGCCTGGCGGGCTGCGACTGTCCGGGCGATCCACCGTCGGCGAACCCCCATCCGCCGACGACTGCGTCCGCCGGCGCGACGTCCCCCACGTTCGTAGACTGGCGCGCAGGCTCAAGGCCTTCCCCGGCGACGGGGGAGGCCTCTTCTTTCGAGCTTCGGGTTCTTTAGGCGTCGTAGCCGGGCAGTTCGCGGTCGAGCTTGCGCAGGGAACCCGGCCAGGCCAGCGCCCCGCCGATGCCGCGCGCAACCTGGCTGCGGACCTCGGCCTGGGAGGCGTCGGGCGCGATCAGCACGCCGTCCTTGCCGCCGCTCAGCGCCTTGACCTGCATCGTGCAGGCGCGCTCCAGATAGTACATGCC
>NZ_SSMZ01000217.1 GCF_004799395.1 Phenylobacterium sp. | reverse complement strand
CCTGGTCCTGGTCTATCTGCTCTTCGCCCAGGTGTTCTGGCCGGTGTACGCGCCCGTGGCGGTCTGGTGCCTTGAGCCCCATCCCAAGCGCCGCAATCTGATGCTGCCCTGGATTCCCGTCGGCCTGGCAGTGTCGGCCTACCTGCTCTGGGGTCTGCTGCGAGGGCCCGTGACCGCGTCGGCGGGCAACATGCACGTGATCTACACGACAGCCCAGGTCCACATGACGCCGATCGGGGCCGCATATCTTGCCGCCGTCTGCGTGCCGCTGTTCATGTCGTCCTACCGCTCGGTGCTGGTGTTCGGCGCGATCGTGACCGTGGGCTGGCTGGTCGCCTACGCAGCCTATCTTGCGGAATTCCAATCGGTCTGGTGCTTCTTCGCAGCGGCCGCGAGCGTGGCTGTCGTCGGCCACTTCGAAGTGGCGCGCTGGCAGCCGCTCCGTCTGCGTCTGAGCGTCTAGCTCGACAGCCCAAGGACCGCGACGAGGCCGGCCATGTCCGCCGGGACCGGCGCCTCCAGGCGCTTCTCGCCGCCCGACGGGTGCGGGAAGGTCAAGGCCGCGGCATGCAACATCAGGCGCGGGATCGCATGCCCGCCGACCACCAGCGCGCCGCCATAGCGCGCGTCGCCGGCGATCGGGCGCCCCAGGTGGGCCAGGTGGACGCGCAACTGGTGCATACGCCCGGTCTCCGGATCGAGCTCCAGAAGGGCCGCGCCGGGCGCCTCGGCCAGGGTGCGGTAGCGGCTGCGGGCCGTCTCGGCGTCGGGATGATCGGGCGGGCAGACCCGCATGAACGCCTCGCGCCCCTGCTCGTCGCGGCGCAGCGGAACGTCAACGACCCCGGCCTTAGACTCCGGCGCGGCCGGGGTGACGATGGCGCGGTAGGTCTTTGCGAACTTCCTGGCCATCATCGCCTTGCCGAGGAATCCGGCCGCGGGCTTGGTCCTGGCGGTCAGGATCACGCCGGAGGTGTCGCGGTCCAGGCGGTGGATCAGCCGCGGTCGCGCCTTGCCGGGCTTGGCGAAGGCCCAGAGCAGTTCGTCCAGAGTATGGACCTGACCGCGACCACCTTGGCTCGACAGGCCCGCTGGCTTGTTCAACGCCAGGATATCGGCGTCCTCATAGATCACCAGGCTGCGGACGAAGGCCGTTTCCTGCGGGCTGAGCCGTACGGGTTGAGGGGCCTTGGTCTTCACCCGCTCCGACTTAGCGGAGCACGCCCCGCTTCGCCATCATCCAGGCGTACCAGACCAACAGCAGGCAGACCGCCACCAGCACCGCGCTGAACGCCGGCGTGACCGCCATCAGCTTCCCGTTGGCCGTCGAGTGGTAGTAGGCGATGCTGATCAACAAGCCCGCCAGCGACGCCACGAAGGCGTGAACCGCCCAGCGCACGCGCAGGAGCAGCAGGATCGACCCCAGCACCGAGCCCCAGACCCCCACGGACCAGTCGATGAGCATCCACGCCGGTAGGGCGTGCATCGCGGCGATCTGGCCATCGGTCATCTTCATGCTGTGCAGGTAGGCTTGGCCGCCGCCGAGGTTGCTCATCACGAAATCGTAGCCGCCAAAGCCATTCCATAGCAGCGCGATCACACCCACCACCCACAGGTGCCACGGCGTGGCGCTGCGCGGCGTTTCCATCGTCGTCGTCGCCATTGCGATCCTCCCCCTTATCGAGGATCGAAGCCTAGGCCCGCGGAAACCGGATCACAACGTTAGCCGAATCTCGGCTCAGCCGCCCTTGTCCCGGCGCAGCGCCGCCCAGCGGTCGAGGCGCTCCCTGATCCGCGCTTCGGCCCCCTCGCCTTTCGGCTGGTAGAAGGTCTGCCGGTCCATCTCGTCCGGGAAATAACTCTGGCCGGAGAAACCCTCCGCCTGATCGTGGTCGTAGGCGTAGCCCTTGCCGTAGCCAAGGTCCTTCATCAGCCGCGTCGGCGCGTTGCGGATATGCATTGGAGGTCCGAGCGAGCCGGTCTCCCGAGCCGCCTTCATCGCCGCGCCGTAGGCCTTGTAGACCGCGTTGGATTTGGGCGCCGTGGCGAGGTGGACCGTGAGCTGGGCGAGCGCGATCTCGCCCTCGGGGCTGCCTAAGAAGTCGTAGGTGTCCTTGGCCGCATTGGCGAGGATCAACGACATGGGATCGGCCTCGCCGATGTCCTCCGCCGCCGCGCGGATCAGCCGGCGAGCCACGAACAGCGGGTCCTCGCCACCGGCCAGCATGCGGGCCAGCCAATAGAGCGCCGCATCCGGATCGGAGCCGCGGATCGACTTATGCAGCGCGGAGATGAGGTTGTAGTGCTCCTCGCGGTCCTTGTCGTAGGCCGGGCTGCGTTTCTGAAGAACCTGGCCCAATTCCTTGATCGACAAGGGTTTCGCCGAGCCGATGTTGAACAGGGTCTCGGCCAGGGTCAGCAGATAGCGTCCGTCGCCGTCGGCAAGCGCGGTCAGAGCCTGGCGGGCGTCCGGCTCGAGCGGCAGGGACCGGCCTTCGAACGCCTCAGCCTTTTCCAGGAGGGTCTCCAGCGCCATATCGTCCAGGCGCTTGAGCACGAAAACCTGGCAGCGCGACAGCAGCGCTCCGTTCAGCTCGAAGGACGGATTCTCGGTGGTGGCGCCGACCAGGGTGACGATCCCCTCCTCAACGAAGGGCAGGAAGCCGTCCTGCTGAGCGCGATTGAAGCGGTGGATCTCATCGACGAACAGAAGCGTCGACTGGCCGGCCAGGCGGCGCACGCGGGCCTGCTCGAAGGCCTTCTTCAGGTCGGCGACGCCGGAGAATACCGCCGACAGCTGATGGAACTCGTAGCCCGCCTCCTTTGCCAGCAGGCGCGCGATGGTGGTCTTGCCGGTGCCGGGCGGGCCCCAGAGGATCATCGAGGCAAGACGATGGGCTTCGGCCATGCGGCGGACTGGGCCGTTCGAACCCAGCAGATGATCCTGGCCCATCACCTCGTCGAGCTTCTGCGGGCGCAGGCGGTCGGCGAGCGGCGACGGCGCCTGGGGCGTCAGGCCCGCGGCTTCGAAGAGGTCGGCCATCAGTCGTTCGCGGCGTCGAAGCGCGCCCGCGCCGCCTCGATCTCGTGCCGGTTGGCGAAGGCCCAGGCGCCGAGGGCGTCGATCGGCGCGAACAAGGAGTAACCGAGCGACGTGAGCTCGTAGTCCACCCGCGGCGGAATGCTCGGAGTGACGGTTCGCGTGACGAGCCCGTCACGCTCCAATCCCCGTAGCGTCAGGGTGAGCATCCGCTGCGAAATCCCGTTGATCGCGCGCTTGATCTCGTTGAACCGCTTCGGGCCAAAACCCAGCAGGCGCACGATCATCACGCTCCATTTGTCGCCGATCCGGGCGAGGATCTCAGTGATCGGGCGGCAGGAGTCGGTGACGGAATGCACCCCGTCCCTCTGTATGCGCGCAAACAGGTCCGCGCCGTCGACAGGCGCGATCGCAGGGGCGGTCACATCGGTGTGCTTGGGTTTCAAAAAAGTGCCTTCTTGTGCGGCTCGGGGTGGTTACTCAAATAGTGCAGGTCACAAACCAATACCAGTATGAGGCCTTCCCTGTGAACGTGCTCCACATCGATTCCAGCATCCTCGGCGACCAATCCGTCAGCCGCAAAGTCTCCGCCGCCGCGGTGGCCTCCATCGTCGCGGCCAATCCGGGCGCCAAGGTGACCTACCGCGACCTGGACGCCCAGCCCGCGCCGCACCAGTCCGGCGTCCTGATGGCCGCCCGGGCCCTGGATCCCGCCGCGCGCAGCGCCGACCAGGCCCGCGATGTGGCACACGCCGACGCAGTGCTCGACGAGTTCCTGGCGGCCGACGTCGTGGTGATCGGCGTCCCCATGTACAATTTCGGCATTCCCAGCACCCTGAAGAGCTGGATCGACCACCTGGCGGTGGCCGGAAAGACGTTCAGCTACTCCGAGGCCGGCGTGCAAGGCCTGGCCGGAGGAAAGCGGATCGTCCTGGCCTCCTCGCGCGGCGGCTACTACGGCTCCGAGAGCCCGATGGCCTCCCTGCAGCACCAGGAAAGCTACCTGCGCGGCTTCTTCGGCTTCATCGGCGTTCCCGACGTCGAGGTGGTCAGCGCCGAGGGCGTCAACTACGGCCCGGACCACAAGCAGAAGGCGCTCGAGGGCGCGGTCGCCCACGCGGCCAGCCTCGGCCGTACGCTGCAGGCGGCTTAAGGCACCGGACGTCTCAGGTGATCGACGCCTGAGGCGATCGCCCGCATCGGCCGTCCATCGATGGGCGCGTCGAAGCGCATGCGCTCTGGCGACCAGTCCTTCTCGCCGGCCCGCCAACTGCCGTCCGACAGGCGGATGAGCGGTGTGACGTCGTCGACGAACAGCGCTTCGCCCTGGGCGGCGACCCGGAAGCCGCCGTGCCAAGGGTCGTCGCACCCATACCAGCCGGTGAGCGCCAGCAGAGTGGCGGGCGTCGCCGGGCTGAAGGCGGCGACCGGGCGATCGGCGACGGCCCGGACAAACTCCACGCCGTTCCACCAGGCCCGCACCACGGTCTTGTCCGTGCGTCGGAACACCAGCGGACGCGCCGCGGCCTGCGGCGCGATCGCGATGAAGGCATCCTCCTCATAGGGTTCCATCGCGACGGCCTCTTCGCCCAGCCGCGCCATGATCCCGCGGCCGGTGGCGGCGACCGTCAACCCCGCGCCGCCCTGGCTGACGTAGTGTCCGAGGTAGGCCTCTACAGGCGGCGTCTTGGGCGGGGCGGCCGACGGCGTGGCCTTGGGGCCGCCCTCCACCACCTCGCGCAAGCGTTCGCAGGCGAACGCGGTGATGTCCCGCGGACGATAGGGCACCAGGCCGACATTGGTGCTGGCGAAGGCGCCGACACCAGCCTGCGGATCGACGTGCAGGGCGGAGTTGTAGGCCAGCATTCCGCCGGTGTGATGCAAGAGCTTGCGGCCGCCCACTTCGACCACCGCCAGGCCGTTGGCGTACTGCGGCGCCCCCCTCGCCGCCCAGCCGGGCGCGTCGATGGTGGCCCGGGTGAAACGCGCGGCGCCGGCGTCCGAAAGGATCGGCGCGCCCTTGCCCTGCCCCGCCGCGATCAGCCAGCGGCAGTAGAGCGACATGTCATGGGACGTGGAGGCGACACAGCCCGCGCCTTGGGTCACCTCGGTCCAGGGGCCCGGGCCCAAGGGCCCCGCCACCGGATAGCCGCGGTCGCCGTAGAGCGCCGAATACCCCTGGGCGTAGGCCGCCCGGTCGCCCGTGAGGATCGAGCCCTTGGTGGCGTTCATGCCGAGCGGCGTGAGGATGCGCAGCCGGATCACTTCGGCCAGCGGCTTGCCCTCCAGGCGCTCGACGATGGTCCCGAGCATCAGGAACCCCAGGTTGGAATAGGACCAGTGGCTCCCCGGCTCGAAGCCGCGCCATAGCCGGCCATCGCCGCCCCGCGGGAACAGCGGCGCGTCGTCCGGCAGGCCCGAGGAATGGTTCAAGAGGTTCTGCACCGTGATCCTGGCGCCGCTGGGCAGCGGCGCGCCGGGCAGCAGAGTGGCGATATCCTGGTCGAGGCTGAGCTTCCCCGCCTCCATCAGGTGGAAGACGCACAGCGCTGTGAACGACTTGGAGATCGAGCCGATCTCGAACAGGTGGCCGGGCGTCAGCGGGACCTTGCCGCCCAGCTCCGCATAGCCGAACCGCAGATAGGCGGACGTACCGCCCGGGGCGACGGCGCAGAGCGTCAACCCCGGCAGGCCGTAGGCGACCATGTGCTGGGCGGCGTAGGCGCGGATGTCCTCGAAGGCGGCGGCGAAGCGCTCGGCGCCCGGCCCGTCGACAGCCAGCGCTCCGGCGGGCTCCGCGCCGGCCGCCGCCGCGCCGGCGGCCACGGCCAGCCCCGCGCCGGCCAGGCCAAGTCCCATCACCGCGCGCCGATGCATGTTCATCCTGCAATCCCCCGTCGCGGCGAACAGCGCCGCTCGACGAGGATGATCAGCCGCCGGGCCGGCGCGCAAGGCGCCGGCTGCGGATCAGGTGCGGAAGGTCGCCGTAAGCTGGTGGCCGTTGCGCTCGATGGTCACCTGCCAGACAGGGGCTGGCGCAACCACGGCGCTGGAGAGGTCGGTGACGCTCTTGATGTCGCGTCCGTTGACCGCGCGGATGATGTCGCCGGGCTGGACGCCTAGCTGCTGAGCCACCCCGGCGGCGGTCTTGGTGACCAGCACGCCCGCCCGGCCGAAGGGATCGATGCCCACCTCTTCGGCCACCGCCGGCGACAGGTTGACCACCGTCGCGCCCTGGAACGGGTTGCGCCCGGCGATCACCTTCTCGTCGCGCGCCGGCACCGCAGGCGCGGCCTCGGCCTGCATGGTGAGCGGATGCTCGGCCTTGTCCCGGCGGACCGCGACGCGGACCGTTTCGCCCGGACGATGGTTGCCGATGGCATAGTTCAGCGCCGCAGCGTCGACCACCGCTTCCCCGTCCACGGAGGTCACCACGTCACCCTGTTTGACGCCGGCTTTCGACGCCGCACCGCCCGGCCAGACGTCCGCCACCAGCGCGCCGGACGGTGTCGCAAGGCCCATGGTCTTGGCGATCTCCGGCGTCACGCTTTGCAGGCGGGCGCCGAACCACGGACGCACCACGGTCTGGCCGCCATTCATGGCCGTCTCCACCACGCGGCGCACCACGGCGGCGGGGATCGCGAAGCCAATTCCGGAAGACTGGCCTGACTGGGAATAGATGAAGCTGTTCACGCCGATCAGGTCGCCGTCCATGCTGACCAGCGCCCCGCCGGAGTTGCCGGGATTGATCGCCGCGTCGGTCTGGATGTAGGCGCCGGCGTCGCCATCCGGGTTGGCGGTGCGGTTCTTGGCCGAGATGATGCCATTGGTCACCGTCTGGCCGACGCCGAAGGGGTCGCCGATGGCCAGGACCAGGTCGCCCACCTCGATGTCGCTGCGGTCGGCGATGGCCATGACCGGCAGCTTCTCGCCCGCCGGCACGTCGATCTTCAGGATCGCCAGGTCCGTGCGGGTGTCGGCCAGCAGCACCTTGGCCTGGAACTCGCGCCGGTCCGAGAGCGAGACCGTGATGTCCGTGCCGCCCTCGATCACATGGTTGTTGGTGACGATCACCCCGTCGGCGCGGACGATGACGCCGGATCCGAGCGAGCCCTCCACCCGGTTGCGCGGGGCCAGGCCGAACATCTGCCAGAAGGGGTCCTGCTGGCGAATGGTGCGCTTCGACGAGATGTT
>NZ_SSMZ01000216.1 GCF_004799395.1 Phenylobacterium sp. | reverse complement strand
CCTGAAGACGGCGGCCGATACGGTCGCGGCCTTCCGTGAGGTCTGGGGCAAGGAGAAGGCGAACCTGCCCCTGCCCGCCTATGTCGCCACAGCCATCGACCATCAGCTAGAGATCGTGCCTCTCGCGCGTCACTAACGGCGCCCCTGCGAGCGTCGAAGACGTTTCCCGTGCGGGACAGTTCTGCACTCGCAGCGGGGGAGATCGCCAAAGTGCCCCGTTTCGGAAAACCCGAGCGCAGTCCTACTCCGCCGCCACCATGGCCGACTTGAGGGCCGGTTCGCCCAGGCGGGTGACCAGGCTGTCGAGTTCGGCCCAGAGCGCCGCCGGGAGCCGGTCACCGAAGCGTTCGTAGAAGGCCGGCACCAGGGCCGCTTCCTGCCGCCAGATGTCCTCGTCGACGTTCAGCAGCAGGTCCAGCTGCGCCTGGGTGAGGCCCAGGCCAGAGACGTCCAGGCTGCCCGGCGCGGGCAACAGGCCGATCGGGGTATCCACCGCCTCGGCGCGGCCTTCCAGCCGCTCGACGATCCACTTCAGGACGCGGCTGTTCTCGCCATAGCCCGGCCAGACGAACTTGCCGCGTTCGTCCTTGCGGAACCAGTTGACGAAGTAGATGCGCGGCAGCTTGGCCGGGTCCTTGGCCTGAGCGCCCATGGCCAGCCAGTGGCCGAAATAGTCGCCCATGTTGTAGCCGGCGAAGGGCAGCATGGCGAAGGGGTCGCGCCGGAGCTCCCCGATGGCGTTCTCCGCCGCCGCCGTGCCTTCGGAGGCCACGTTGGAGGCCATGAACACCCCGTGCGCCCAGTCGCGCGCCTCATTGACCAGCGGCACCGCGCTGGCGCGACGGCCGCCGAACAGGATGGCGGAGATCGGCACCCCGGCCGGGTCTTCCCATTCCGGGGCGATCACCGGGGTCTGCTCGGCCGGAACCGTGAAGCGCGCGTTCGGGTGCGCCGCAGGCTCCAGGCTCTCCGGCGTCCAGTCCTGGCCGCGCCAGTCGATCAGATGGGCCGGAACCTCATCGGTCAGGCCTTCCCACCAGACATCGCCGTCATCGGTCAGCGCCACGTTGGTGAAGATGCAGTTGGCGTGCAGGGCGGCGATGGCGTTGGCGTTGGTGCTTTCGCCGGTGCCGGGCGCCACGCCGAAGAAGCCGGCCTCGGGGTTCACCGCATAGAGCCGGCCATCCTCGCCAAAGCGCATCCAGCAGATGTCGTCGCCGATGGTCTCGGCCTTCCAGCCGGCCAGCGTCGGCTGCAGCATGGCCATGTTGGTCTTGCCGCAGGCGCTGGGGAACGCTGCGGAGATGTAGCGCACCTCGCCTTGCGGCGAAGTCAGCTTCAGGATCAGCATGTGCTCGGCGAACCAGCCCTCGTCGCGGGCCATCACCGAGGCGATGCGGAGCGCGAAGCACTTCTTGCCGAGGAGCGCGTTGCCGCCATAGCCCGACCCGTAGGACCAGATCTCCCGGGTCTTGGGGAAATGGACGATGTATTTGATTTCATTGCACGGCCAGGCGACGTCCTTGACGCCGTCGGCCAGCGGCATGCCCACCGAGTGGACCGCGGGTACAAAAAAGCCGTCCTCGCCGAGCTGGTCGAGGGCGGCTTTGCCCATCCGCGTCATGATCTTCATGGATACGGCGACGTAGGCCGAATCCGTGATCTCTACGCCGATGGCGCTGATCTTGGAGCCGAGCGGCCCCATGCAGAACGGCACGACGTACATCGTGCGGCCCTTCATGCAGCCCTTGAACAGGTCCTTCAGGTCAGCCCGCATCTCGGTAGGATCGAGCCAGTTGTTGGTGGGACCGGCCTCTTCGGGCGTATCCGAGCAGATGAAGGTGCGGCTCTCGACCCGGGCGACGTCGCGCGGATCGGAGGCGGCGTAGAAGGAGTTTGGGCGCTTGGCGGGATTGAGCCGTTTGAGCGTGCCGGCCGCGACCAGCTCGTCGGTGAGCTCAGTCCATTCGCCTTGCGATCCATCGCACCAGCGCACCCGGTCCGGCTCGGTCAGCGCGGCGATTTCGCGAACCCATTGCAGCAGCCTCGCGTGTTTCGTCGGCGCGGGCTCGAGCCCCGGGACGATGCGTTGGGTCATACTTGACGCTCCCTGGCCCCACTCACCGCCCGGATTGAGCTCCCGGAGCGGTCAATTTCGAACAGTCTTCTAAATCTAGAAAGACCGCCTGCATACCATGGGCCATCGATTCGAGACGGCCCAAGCCCTTAACGCAAAGTTACGCTTTCCGGCTCCCTGCGGACGCAGATTTGGCGATCACTTTATCGCGCCCGGCGCGGGCGGCGCAGGTCCGTCCTTAAGATAGTGGGCAAGCCAGGTATCGACCTCCTGATAGAAATGGCGGCTGTCTTCGGGCTTCAGGATCCAATGCCAGGCGTCCGGCCAGACCAGCAGGCGGCTCGGCACCTTCATCCGCTGCAGGGTCGACCAGTTCTCCAGCGTATTGCCGATCGGCACGCGGAAGTCGCGCTCGCCGACGGAGAGCAGCATCGGGGTCTTCCAGTTCTTCGCGTAGGTGATCGGGCTCTGATCTCGCCAGATCGGGTTGCCTTCCCAGGGCGGGCCGCCGTTGGTGACCTCGCGATTGTAAATGCCGTCGCTCATGCCCCATTGGCTTTCCAGGTCCACCTCGCCGGCGTGGCTGACCAGGCACTTGTAGCGGGTGGTCGTGGCCTCAAGCCAGTTGACCATGTGGCCGCCGTAGCTGGCCCCCAGCGCGCACATCTTGGTCCCGTCGATGTAGGGATAGCGCTTCAGGGCCTCGTTCACCGCCTGGTCGATCTCCAGGCCCGGCGTCTTCAGGGGATCGAGCTTGATCTGCTGGGCGAACTTCTCCCCGAACCCGGTCGAGCCGGTGTAGTCGGTCATCAGCATCACGTACCCGGCGGCGGTCAGCAGGTGGTAGTTCCACCGCAGCCCGATGCTGTCGGTGTTCATGCTGGCCGCGCCGCCGTGGATGAACACCAGGAGGGGATACTTCTTCGCCGGATCGAAGTTCGGCGGCAGGATGATCATGTTGTGGATCTGCCGCCCGCCGGCGCTGGTGAACCAGAAGTGCTGCGGCGGCTGCCAGTCGAAGGTCGCGGCCTCGGCGGTGTCCACATGGGTCAGGTTGGCGTGCGTCTTGGCCGCCGGATCGATGCGCACGATCTCCTCGGGGCTGACCGAACTGCCGTAGCTCGCGATCAACAGCGGCTTGGCCGCCTTCTGAGGGATGGTGAGCGCGCCGTAGCCGCCGGTGGCCGGCTCGATCACCAGCGCCGGTTTCCCGCCCGCGGTCGGCACGCTGTAGAGGTTGGTCTTGCCGGCCTCGGGGACCAGGATGTAGGCGGTCTTGCCGTCGGGCGTGATCTGGAACCGTTCCGGTTCGCGGTCGAAATCCCTGGCGACGGTGGTGATCTCGCCGCCGGCCGGCCAGGCGACCTTGGAGAAGCGGGCGAGGTTGTAGATCTCCTCGGTGCGCGGCGCGTAGCCGAAGTAGAGGCTCTTGCCGTCGGCGCTGAAGGTCGGCGAGCGGAAACCGCCCTTGGCGGGCGTGATCGGGGCCGCCTCCCCGCCATCCACCGGCAGCCGCCAGAGCTGATAGTTCACTTCGCTGAAGGCGGCGTTCCAGCGCTCCACCGTGGCGGAGAACACCACCTCCTTGCCGTCCGGGCTCCAGATCGGCGACAGCGATATGCTGGTCTCGCCCTCCGGCCCCGAGAAGCCCGGAGTGTGCGCCAGCGTCGTCGGCGACAGGATGTCCTTCGGCTTTGCACCCGGCTCCAGGCTCACGACCTCGATGGTCGGCATGCGCTCGTCCAGCCACTCGTTCCAGTAGCGGATCGGGAAGTGCTCGTAGGTCCGGACGTTGTATTTGCGGGCCTTCTTGGCAGCGATCGCCTTCTTGTTGGCCTCGTCGTCCAGGGCGCCGGGATAGACCATGGTCTCGAACAGGATGGCCTGCCCGTCGGGCCGCCATTGCGGCCGCGTCGCCGCGGTCGAAAGGCTCGTCACCCGCCGCGCCTCGCCGCCGCCGATGACGTCCAGCACATAGACCTGCTCGACCTCATCGCCCTCGCGCTTGGTGGTGAAGGCGATCCTGGTGGAGTCCGGCGACCAGACCACGCCGTTCTCGCCGGCCTTGGTGTTGGTCAACCGCTTGGGCGCAGCGCCGCCGGATGTCGAAACCAGCCACAGGTCGCTGACGGCCTTCTCTGGATCGTAGGCGGGCTCGGAGATCGAGAAGACGACCCACTTGCCGTCTGGGCTGACCTCGGGCGAGCCGACCCGCTTCATCATCCACAGGGCTTCGTGGGTGAGCGGGACCTTGGCCGCCGCCTGGACCGACGAAAAGCCGGCGACCGCTACGGCCGCCGCCGCCATCAGAGTGGAAAACTTCATGACGCCCCCGCGATACTGGATGGCGTACTTCTTAAGTCGCCCGTCGGAAGAGTCGAGCCACTCCGCATCGCCCTGAAGGCATGTTTGAACTTCTGCCCCCAAGGTGGCACAGCGGGCGCTCAGCGTTTGAGGGAATTGACAGCAGAATGGCGATCCTGGTCACCGGTTCGGCCGGCTTCATCGGCTTTCACCTGGCGCGCAAGCTGCTGGCCCGCGGCGAGGCGGTCGTGGGTCTGGACGACCTCAACGCCTATTACGACCCGGCGTTGAAGGCCGCGCGCCTGGCGATCCTCGAGCGCGAGGCCGGCTATCGCCACGCCAGGATCGACCTCGCCGACCGCGACGCGGTCGCCGCCCTCTTCGCCGAGGCCAAGCCCACCGCGGTCGTGAACCTCGCCGCCCAGGCCGGCGTCCGCTACAGCCTGGAAAGCCCGCGCACCTACGTGGACTCAAACGTCATCGGCTTCCTGAACATCCTGGAGGGCTGCCGCGCGGTGCAACCGAAGCACCTGGTCTACGCCTCCACGAGCTCGGTCTACGGCGCCAACGGCAACCTGCCGTTCAATGTCCACGACAGCGCCACTCATCCGATCACCCTCTACGCGGCCACCAAGCTGGCCAACGAAGGCATGGCGCACTCCTATTCGCACCTGTTCGGCTTCCCCTCGACGGGCTTCCGTTTCTTCACGGTCTACGGCCCCTGGGGCCGGCCGGACATGGCGCTTTTCAAGTTCACCGAGGCGATGCTCGCGGGACGTCCCATCGACGTCTACGGCGAGGGCAGGATGCAGCGCGACTTCACCTATGTCGCCGACATCGTCGACGGCGTGATCGCCGCCGTCGACCGGCCGGCTCAAGTGAACCCGAACTGGGATCCGATGCATCCGGATCCCGCGACCAGCGGCGTCGCGCCCTGGCGCGTGCTGAACCTCGGCAACAGCCAGCGGGTCGAGCTGATGCGCTACATCGAGGTGCTGGAGCAGAAGCTGGGGATCAAGGCCAAACTCAACCTGCTCCCCATGCAGCCCGGCGACGTGGCCCGCACCGAGGCCGATGTGACCGAAACCAAGGCCGCGCTCGGTTATGCGCCCTCGACTCCGATCGAGACGGGCATTGGCGCCTTCGTCGACTGGTACCGCGACTACTACGCCGCCTGACCGGAACCGCGCTCCCGCCGCGGGGTTCTGAGCCCCAGAGGCACGAGGGACGCGGATGGCGCACGACACCGGACCCAAACGGGGGCCCAGCCGGCGAGGCATTCTGACCGGAGCCGGCGGCGTGGCCGCCTTGCCCCTGGTCGCCGCCGCCCAGCCCGCCGCGCATCCTCCCGCGCCGGGAGCCAGGCCCCGTATGGACATCACGCTCACCGTCAACGGCCGCGATCACCGCGTCGCGCTCGACCCGCGCACCACGCTCCTGGACGCGCTGCGCGAACACCTCGACATGACCGGCTCCAAGAAGGGCTGCGACCACGGCCAGTGCGGCGCCTGCACGGTGCATATCGATGGCCGCCGGGTTCTCGCCTGCCTGACGCTGGCCGCCACGGTCCAGGGCCGCAAGGTCACTACCATCGAAGGCCTCGCCCGTGACGGCGTCCTGCATCCGATGCAGGCTGCCTTCATCGAGCATGACGCCTTCCAGTGCGGCTACTGCACGCCGGGCCAGATCATGTCCGCCGTGGCCTGCGTCCAGGAAGGTCACGCCAACACCGACGAGAAAACCCGCGAATATATGAGCGGCAACCTCTGCCGTTGCGCGGCCTATCCGAAGATCGTCGCCGCCATCCGCGACGCGGCGACCAAGATGGCGCGCGCCTGATGCGGCCGTTCCACTACGAACACGCCGCCGACCGCGCCCAGGCTCTCAGTCTCGCCGCGGCCTCGGCCGACACCCACTACTTGGCCGGCGGGACCACGCTCGTCGACCTGATGAAACTCGACGTCATGCGCCCGGCGACGGTGGTCGACATCAATGCGCTGGCCCGCGACCACAGCGAGATCGCTTTAGACGGCGATCACCTGCGCCTTGGCGCCCTGGCCCGCATGTCCGACGTCGCCGAGCACCCGGCCGTGCGCCGCGACTTCCCCCTCATCGCCCAGTCGCTGGACCTCGCGGCCAGCCCGCAGATCCGCAACATGGCCAGCCTCGGCGGCAACGTCCTGCAGCGCACCCGCTGCCCCTATTTCCGCGACACCCACTGGGCCGCCTGCAACAAGCGCAAGCCCGGCTCCGGCTGCGCGGCGATGGAGGGCGTGAACCGCAAGCTCGCCGTCCTGGGCGTCAGCGACCACTGCATCGCCAACTATCCCGGCGACTTCGCCACGGTGCTCGCAGCGCTCGGCGCCACCGTCGATGTGGAGGGCGCCGGCGGTCGCCGCGTCATCGCCTTCGAAGATCTGCACCGCCTGCCGGGCGACACGCCGCACGTCGAGACCACGCTGAAGCCTGGCGAACTGATCACCGGCTTCAGCGTGCCCGCCGGGTCATGGACCCGCCGCTCGCTCTATCTGAAGATCCGCGACCGCCAGTCCTTCGAATTTGCGCTGGCCTCCGCCGCGGTCGCCCTGGACCTCGAGGGCGGGAACGTCCGCACAGCGCGCATCGGTCTGGGCGGGGTCGCGGCCAAGCCCTGGCGCAGCCACGAGGCCGAGGCCGCCCTGCAAGGCCATCGTCTGGACGAGGCCTCAGCCCGCGCCGCCGCCGACGCCGCCTTCGCCGGCGCGACCGCCCACGGCCAGAACGCCTTCCGGATCGAGCTCGGCAAACGCACCCTGGTCCGCGCCCTTATCCAGACCGCCAAGCTGGAGACCTGACATGGCCGACGACACCGGACCCCTGCGCGGTCATCGCATCGGCCAGCCCGCCACGCGCATCGAAGGCGCGCTCAAGGTCACCGGCGCGGCCCGCTTTGCCTCGGACGAGGCGCCCGCCAATCCGGCCTATGCGGTGCTGGTCACCAGTTCGATCGCCCGCGGCCGCATCCGCGGCATGCAGCTGGACGCCGCCCGCGCCGTACCGGGCGTCCTCGACATCCTCACCCACGCCAATGTCGGCTCCGAGATCAAGCCGCCGGTCGGCCCCGACCAGGGCCCGACCACGGGCACCCTGGAGACAGACCAGATCTGGCACGATGGCCAGATCATCGGCATCGTCCTGGCCGACACCTTCGAAGCCGCCCAGGAAGCCGCCGCCAGCGTCGTGGTCGACTACGCCCCCGAGCCGCCCAGCGCGACCTTCGACAGCCCCGGCGCCGAGACCGAGCCCAAGAAAGAAAACCCGCAGTCGCCGCCGCCCGCCAAGGGTGACGCGGCCGGCGCCTTCGCCGCAGCGCCGGTGAAGGTCGACGTCCGCTATTCGACGCCCACCCAGCACCACAACCCGATGGAGCTCTTCACCACCACCTGCGTCTGGGAAGGCCCCAGGCTGATCATCTATGAGCCGACCCAATCGATGTATGGCCTGAAGGGCGCGGTGGCCAAGCAACTCGGCCTCGACCTCGCCAATGTGCGGACCATCTCGCGCTATGTCGGCGGCGGCTTCGGCTCGCG
>NZ_SSMZ01000215.1 GCF_004799395.1 Phenylobacterium sp. | reverse complement strand
TGTTGCCGGCGAGCACGTTCTCGCCGCCGAACTTCTTCACACCCAGACGCTGGCCGGCCGAATCGCGCCCGTTGCGCGAGGAGCCGCCTGATTTCTTGTGAGCCATGGTGGCCTCCTAAACCTGAGCCGGCCTTACGTGGCCGACTTGTCCTTCTTGGGGGCGGCGGCGGCCTTCTTCGGCGCAGCAGCCTTCTTCTCGGCGGCCGGAGCCGCGGTCTTGGTTTCGGCCTTCGCCTTGGGAGCGGCGGCCTTCTTCGGCGCGGCGGCCTTGGCTTCGGTCGGGACCGGCGCATTGGTCTGCGCGGTGTCCGCGGCGGCTTCCACGTCGACGTCGGCGGCCTTCACAGCCTTGGCTTTCGTCGCGGCCTTCGCGGGCTTGGCCGAGGCGGACTTGGCCTTGGGCGTCTGGACTTTCTTGGCCGCGGCGGCTTCGCGCTGGGCTTCGGGGCTCACGAACACCAGGCCGCGGGCGCGGGCGTTGATCTCGCCCTTGGTCATCAGGTCGACCGTGCCGTCCCACTTGGTTTCCTTGCCGTCGGCGCCGGTGACGCCCACGACCCGCAGGACCGTTTCGGTCTGGCGGTGGCCCTTGGTGCGGCGATAGCCCTGGCGGCGGATCTTCTTGAAGATCTTCACCTTCTCGCCCTGGCGGGTCTCGATCAGGGTCGCGGACACCGAAGCGCCGGCCACCGTCGGGGCGCCGACCACGACGGCCTCGCCCTCACCCACCATCAGCACGTCGCCGAAGGCTACATTGGCGCCAGGCTCACCGGCCAGCTTCTCGACGACCATCAGGTCGCCCGGAGAAACCCGGTACTGCTTGCCGCCGGTCTTGATCACCGCGTACATCGTTCGCGCCTTCAACTTCACTATATGTGCAAAACGGATTGCGCCCGCGAGGGACCCGCGAGCGAAGAGCGGCGGACTTATACGGATCGGGCGCGCGGTGTCAACGAAAGGGTGGGGGCATACGAAGGGATTCTAGCTTTGCTCCCACGTTGCTGATTTGCCCTCTGTTAGCCGCTTCCAACGCGCGTCCAGCCAGTCGCCTTGTTGATGGCCAGCAGATGCAAACCAAAGGCGAGCGCACCCACCAACGCGTAGAACGGGCTGTAACCGAACCTGCCGGCCAACTATAGACCTACTGCAGCCGAGGCGACGACGCTGGTGGCTTGGAGTTCGATGCGCGTTCGCATTTACTCTGCGCTCTGCACAGCGCGTTCCTGAGTGGAACCAAGGGTGGCAAACATAGCCCTAACTGCCTGGCCGCCGGCGACGATGCCCGCACAGCAGAGCAAGAAGCCCCAGCCTTCTAACAGCGCGCTCAGCGATTGAATTTAGCCAGCAGGGCCATAGCGCTTAAGCAGCACCAGATCTGCCGACACCGCAGCGCCCGCGATCACCTGAATCTGGTACGATTTGAGATGACCGCTCCCGCCGCGTTTGCCAAGACTTTGCAAGCACAGCTTGGCCTTGTCGACCTTAAGCGCAGATCGGCGTCGCCCAACTCCCCTTAAATTCCATGGCCAGCATTCTGCCCTGGGGCCTCTGCTTCTCAAGGCCGCGCTCAAGGCGCGCCGCGACGCGGCCGGCCAAGGGCCGGACCTTGACAAGCCGAGCCCCCAAGGCTCGCATCAATCGTGGAATTTATGGGCAGCCAGCCCTCTCAAGGAGGGCAGGCGCCAAGCCTGCGGCGGCCAGCGTGGCCCAAATCCTGGACTTTTCAGCTGAGCCAGTTCACCGTGAACAAACACGGAACAGAATCATTGACAGTGTGAATAGGCGACGGCCTCGCGCCCGCAGGCGGGCGTTGCAAGGACAGGTGACATGTCCGAAGGGGCTAGAATCCACCCTGACGTCGCACGATTTGAAAATTCGCGGTCCCCCTCCCGTTGTGGGAGGAGGATGCAGTCGCCGTCGCTTTAGGCCACGTCGCTGATTTCGCGCACCACCGCGCGCGGCCGCATCATCTCGCGGCGGCGAAGGACGATGGCCTCGTCGTCGGTGAGGGCGGCGAAGAAGTAGCCCATCTCCACGTCGAGGGCCTGGGCCAGCTTCCACAGCATCACCACCGACAGGCGGCACACCGCGGCCTCGTACTTGTGGATCTGCTGGAAGGTCACGCCGCAGGCCGCGCCCAGCTGCTGCTGCGAATATCCCAAGAGCCTACGGCGCGCCCGCAGCCGCCGCCCAACCATTACGTCCACGTTGTCGTTCATCTCACTCACCCACCATCGGATCCCAAAGAACAGGGTCAGTGAACAGGGTCAGACGAGCGGAGAATTGTAAGTACGCGACACCGCGCCGGAATTGCAGCGCCGCTAGGACTCGACCCTCCCGGGTGGCTGCAACACTTGGACGGGGGAGCCCATCAGCGCCTTCCGGCGCGTCCAGGCCTCGGCCATGAACGGCTGCTCGCGGGCCAGGTAGGCTCCGGGCGAGAGCCCCATGTAGTAGTTGAACTCGTGGATGAAGTGGGCCTGGTCGGTGAACTGGGCGTCGAGGAACTGGGTCCAGGTCCCCTCCGGCGCCTCGCGCATGGCCGCCAGGGTGCGCAAGAGCCGCTGGCGGCGAAGCAGCCGCTTGGGCGACATGCCGAAATAGCGGTTGGAGAACCGCTCCAGCTGGCGCGACGACAGGCCGACGATCTCGGCCCAGTCAGCCACCGTCTGCACCTGCGGGTCCTGCAGGGCGCCGTGGGCGGCGGCGACGGTCGCGGCCTCAGGCCGTTCGGTCAGGATCGAGAGCAGCACATCGTCGAGCACCGCGTAGATCGCCGCATCGCCATCGGCCTGGCGCAGGCGCCGGTAGAGCTCATCGGCCACCGGGCCGATGACCTCGCTGAGCGGCGCCAGGCGATTGGTGAAGCGGTCGGCCGGACAGGCGCTGAGCTGCGGCCAGCCCGCCGGCATCAGGCCGACGCCGACCATCACGCCGGCCGATCCGCCGGCCCACAGCGCCTTCTCCAGCGCTCCGCTCATGCCGATCGCCGGCACCGGCTGGTGCGGCTCGCCCGGGAAATGCGCCTCCCAGTCGCCGTCGAGGATCAGGCGGAAGTTCGGCCACTCCGGGAAGATCTGGTCCCAGACTGTGCCCGCGCCCGTCACCTTGACTTGATAGTAGGTTGTGACGGCCCCGCGCAGGGCCGGCGCCGGCAGATGATAGGTCACCGAGGCGGTGGCGCCCCCGTCAGACCCGGCGTGGTCATGGTCAAGTTTCGTGGCCATGCAGGATAATGCGGTCAAAAGCTCGCTGGTTTCTACTGTCCCGCGAACTTTGGTTTGCGATTGACGGCGGAAGCGTGGCGCCGGTCAATCGCCGCATGACCGGCCGCGCCGTCCTGACCCTCGCCCTCGCGCTCCTGGCGACCGCCGGCGCGGGCCTGAGCGCGCCCTATCGCGCGCCGAGGACCGTGTCGGGAACGCCGGACCTGCAGGGGGTGTGGACCAACCTGTCGATCACCGAGCTGGAGCGGCCCAAGGGGGTGACCAACCTGATCGCCACCGAGGCGCAGGTCGCCGCGCGCCTGTCCCGGCGCAAGGCCCAGTTGGCCGGGCTGAAGCCGCCGCCGAACCCCAAGGCCCCGCCGGGGGACCCTGACGACGTCGGCCAGACCACCAGCGAGTTTCCCGACCGGGACGTCGATTTCCTGCGCATCGACGGTCAGCCGCGGACCTCCATCCTGGTCGAGCCGCCGGACGGCCGCCTGCCCTACACCGAGGCCGGCCGAAAGCTGGAGGCCGCCGCCGAAGCCGCCGACGACCATGATTTCAGCGGTCCCGAGGCGCGCCTGCCCGACGAGCGGTGCCTGATCGGCCCCTCGAGCCCTGAGGGCCCGCCGATGCTCGGCGAGCCGCAGAACGCCAACTACCGGATCGTCCAGACGCCGCACGAGATCGCCATCCTGTCCGAGATGATCCACGACGTGCGGATCGTCCACATGGGCGCTCACCACCCGGCGGTCGCGACCCATCCCTGGATGGGCGATTCCATCGGCTGGTGGGAGGGCGACACCTTGGTGATCGAGACTGTGGATCAGAACATCGGCGCCGGGCCGCGCTTCGTGGGCCCGCAGGTGTTCTACCTCTCCGCCACCGCCAAGGTCGTCGAGCGCCTGACCCGGATCTCGCCGACCGAGATCCGCTACGACTTCACGGTCGAGGACCCGGCGATCTACGCCCACCGCCTGCGGGGCGAGATGATGCTGCGCGCCACCCAGGCGCAGATCTATGAATACGCCTGCCACGAGGGGAACTACGCCCTGGAGAACATCCTGGCCGGCGCGCGCGCCGTCGAACGGCGGGCGGCGGACGCGAAGAACTAGGCCCGGCCATTTCGACACGCGCCCCGGAAGCTGTCACGGTCCCCGCAGTTTGGGGGACGGCCATGACGACACGCGAATCGGCGATCCTCGCCCTGCTGGGCTTCGGCATCTGGCTATCGGGCGCGGTGACCTTCCGCTTCGGTGGTCATGTGATGCTGGAGAGCGGGCCTGTCGGTGTGGCGATCAGCGCGGCGGCCATCGCGCTCAGCGTCTGCCTGCTGCTGCGCGCGACCATGGACTGGCGGAGGATCCCCGCCGCGCAGTCGGTGACCGTGGCTGTGGTGATGACCCTGCCGGGCCTGTTCGGCGACGTGGCCTATGTGCTTGGCTTCGCACCCCTGACCGGCCTTCAGCCGCTGACCGTAGCCGCCTACGCGGCGGTGATCCTCTTCGGGACCGCCGTCCTCTATGCCTACGCCCTGGTCCGCGCCCGGCTCTAGGCCTGGCCCTTCCACCCCGGCGCCGGGGTGAAGCCAATGATGTCCTCGTCGCCGACGACGATCACCGTCGGCCGCGGCGGGACCGGCCCGGCCATGAGGGCGTCGATCTCCTTGGCAAGGTCGGGGTCAAGAGTGTGGACGGGCATGGCGTCGTGGTCCTTCGGCTCCATGCGGCCAGAACGGCGCTCAGCGCTTAGCGTTCCCACCCTGACGCTCTCAAAGGAATGTCGGTTACCCGACAGATAGCATGGTATTTGGCAGATTCGTCCCAACGGCTACCCTGACGTGCATGGCGAATCACCCGCAACGGGCTGATCACGAGCCCCAGCCGTCAGGGCGTCTGACCGACGCCCTGAACGCTAAGCTCGCCGAGCTCCGCGGCCGCGGACTCGCTCCCCAGTGGATCGAGGCCAACGTCGAGGCCCTGACGCGCCTGATGCTGGAGAGCGGAGAGGCCGCGATCCGCCTTGACCCCGATCCCGCAGCCGACCGCGCCTGGTACGGCAAGGTGGAGATCCGCCATGCCGCAGCCCGCGACCAGCTATGGATCATCGTGACCGGCGAGGTGGCCGCCGGCGAGGTCAGTGCCCATGTCGTCGCGCTCCCGGATGCGCCGGTCTGACGCGCCGGCGAAAGCCGCGCCTTAACGGTCCTTTCGGTTTTGCGTGGGATGCAGGGAGCCTGGGGTCGCAAGGGGGCGGCTCCGTCAGGACCGGACAGCACACGTGGCGGCTTCCAACGAGCGTATCTACCGAAGCCTCAAGGGCCTCGAAAAGACGGCCTCGACGAGCCGCGTCCTGAACCTTTCCGCCCTGGCCGTGCTCAACGCCGGCAATGCCGAACATTCCGCGGCCCCGCTCTTCAAGAGCCCGGTGCTCAACGGCTCGGTGGTGCTGAAGCACCGTCTTCGCGTCGACGAGGTCGACCTCTTCGAGGGCCTGACCCGCACCGCCACCAAGCTGATCGTCCCCTTCGACAAGTCGGACCTGGCGCTGGGCGGCCGCACAGTCTTCGTCGGCGAGAAGGGCTGGCTGCCGATCCTTCAGGAGCTGCGCGGCGGCGCCGACGACATGATCCGCGACGTCGAGATCCTCGAAGCCATCGACCAGTTGCCCTCGCTCGACCCTTTTCTGCTGCGCGAGCACATGAAGCGCCGCGGCTTCGAGATCAGCCCGTCCCACTTCGACATCTCGCCGGGCGACGCCGACAAGATGCAGCGCTTCGTCGGCGGCGAAATCGCCCGCCTTATCGAGCTGGCCTACGGCGGCGCGGGCTCCGGCGGGGCCACCACGCGTCTGGTGGAGGCGCTTTTGTCCTCCAAGACCGACGAGCGGCTGGAGCCGCTGCGCCTGACCCTACAGCTCGAAGGCGAGAGCTATCGGGAGGGCATCTTCAGCTGGAAGGGCTTCCTCTACTACAAGTGGGTCCTGAACAGCCTCTGGCCCAAGCTGAAGGAAGTGCTGATCGAGGTCATGAAGCTGCGGGTCATCGGCCCGCGCGACCGCGACCTGATGGTGCTGATCGACGAGATGAAGCTGCGCCTGCGCGGGGCCATGGAGGGCCAGGTGAAGGCGGTCATGGGCTATCTCAAGACCTATGACGCGGTGTTCCAGCAGCTCACCGAAGGCAACGCCGCGGCGTTCCGCGACTTCCTGCTGGCCTCGCCGGAGATGTTCATGGCGCTGGGCGAAGGCGCCGGCACACTCAGCCACGTGGCCACCTTCTGGCGCTACCGCTTCCCGCAGGGCAAGCCGCTGATGGCGCCCATGGGCGAGATCCTCGAGCTCCTGCAGGATTTCGAATCCGGCCTCGGCGCCGAACCGCACCCGCTGAGCTACGCGGCCTAGGCGAGCGGAACCATCCGTCCACGCCCGGCTTCTCTCTGGAGCCATGGCCAAGCTGCACCTGCCGACCCCGGACGAACGCGCGTCGATCCTGCGCGACGCCCAGCGCCTGAAGATGACCCGCTCGCCGCACGCCTACGTGCGGGGCGCGACAGCGAAGTTCTACGAATGGCTGGAGGCCAGCGCCGGCAAGATCCCGCAGGGTCCGCCGGTGTGGATCTGCGGCGACTGCCATTCGGGAAACCTAGGCCCGGTATCCAGCGCCCGTGGCCAAGTGGCCGTGCAGATCCGCGATCTCGACCAGACGGTGATCGGCAATCCGGCGCACGATCTGATCCGGCTGGGCCTATCACTGGCCACCGCCGCGCGCGGCTCCAACCTGCCGGGCGTCACCACAGCGCTGATGGTGGAACACATGGTCGAGGGCTACGAGGCCGGTCTCGCCGGCGAAACCCTGGCGCCGGACGAGGAGACCACGCCCAAGGAGGTGCGCCGCGTGCTGAAGCAGGCGCTGCGCCGCCGCTGGCGGGATCTCGCGCGGGAGCGGATCGACAACGCGAAGCCCACCATCCCGCTCGGCAAGCGGTTCTGGCCGCTCTCGGACGCCGAGCGTGCGGCGCTGAATGACCTGGCCGCGGAGGAGGATCTGCGCAAGCTGGTCGCCGGATTGCAGCACCGCCCGGATGATGCGGCGGTGGAGTTCCTAGACGGGGCCTACTGGATGAAGGGCTGCAGCTCGCTGGGCCGGCTGCGCTACGCCATGCTGGTGGGCGTCGAGGCTGAGGACGGGCGCCAGGAGACCGTGCTCATCGACATCAAGGAGGCCACGGCCGCCGCCGCGCCCTCGGCGCCCAGCGCCAAGATGCCGGCCGACAACGCCCGGCGAGTGGTCGCCGGCGCCCGGGCGCTCTCGCCCTTCCTCGGCCGTCGCATGCTGGCCGGTAAACTCGAGCGCCGCGCGGTAGTGATCCGCGAGCTGACGCCGCAGGACCTGAAGCTCGACATAGAGCACCTGAGCCGGGACGAGGCCACGCGCGCCGCCCACTACCTGGCCCTGGTGGTTGGCCGCGCCCACGCCCGCCAGATGGACGGCCCCACCAAGGCCGCCTGGCGCGCCGAACTGGCCCGCAACCGCTCGGCGACGCTGGACGCGCCCTTCTGGCTCTGGTCGGCCATCGTCGAGCTGATCCAGTCCCACGAGGCAGCCTATCTGAACTACTGCCGCCGCTACGCCCTGCAGGCGGCGTGAGCGGCGAAGCTTAAGCTTTAATGAGATGTGACAAACCGGGCTCTAGCCGGGCGCGTCCACTCGGCGTAGCTTGATAGGCGAGGGACGGCTCTGTCGGAGCTGTCATGATGCATCGCATCGGGGTTGGGAATTTCTTCTCCTTTGTTGCGGCAGTTGCGGGACTGTCGGCGGCGGGGATGGCAACGGCGGCGACGCTGGAGGCGGCCGCCTGGGCGATCACGCCTGAGGACGCGGCCTGTCATACCGATCTGGAACTGGTCTCGCGGTCCGGCGCCATCGCCCCCATCGCGCTGATCTCCGACGGCGACCGCGTGGCGCTTCGCTTCGCCAAGGAGGGCGTGCCGAGCCAGGCCTTCCTGCCGATCCGCGTCGACGGCAAACCCTTCGCCAACCTGGTGCAGCGCACCGGCGAGGAGGGCCTGGCGGTGATGAACCTCTCCGACGAGACGCTGGCGGCCCTGCGCCGCGGCAAGACCCTGCAGGTGGCCTGGCTGGCCAACGAGGCGGTCAGCGCCTCGCTCAGCGGCGCCGGACAGGGCATAGCCGACTTGAGGACCTGCGGCGCCCAGGTCGCCGGCCAGCACCGCACCCGCGAGGCCGAGCTCGACGCCCAGCGCGCCCGCACCCAGGCTGACGCCCGCGTCAAGGCGGTCGCCGACGAGCAGCTCGCCACCGCGCGCGCCCAGACCGCCGCCGCGGAGGCCGAGCGCCAAAAGGTCGCCGCCGAGACTCAGCGCGCTCAGGCCGAGGCCGAGCAGCTGGCCGCCCAGGCCGTCCAGGAGCGCGCCATGGCCGAGGAAGCTCACCTGCGCGCCGAGCAGGATCGTCAGCGGGCCGCCGCCCAGCAGGCCTATTACGGCGGCAATCCCTACGCCTACCCGCCACCCCAGACCCAGGCTCAGTCGACGCCCTACGGCTACTACCCGCGCTACTATTACCCGCGCTAAGCGGGCCTCACGCCGCAGGCGGCGACGCCCGCGCGGAATGCAGGAACTCCATGCGCCAGGCGCCGCCGCGCCACCCGAACACCGCCGACTCCAGCCAGGTCACCGGCTGCAGGGCGCCGGCCTTGCCCGAGGCCCCGGTGTTGATCCAGGCGATCCAGGCCTTGTCGCAGCCCAGGTGGGCGTCGAAGTCATGGAGGTTCCACTCGATCTTCACGCCCGACGCGTGGGCGCCCTTCACCAGTTCGCCCAGCGCCAGCCCTTCATATTTTTTTCCGCCGTCATAGGCGTAGAACCCAGGCGCCTGGATCTTGGCGAGCGCCGCCAGGTCATCGCGTCGGCCGGCGTCGAACCAGGCCTGCACGGCCGCCTGCACCGCCGGACCGGAGCCCTTGGGCGCGCAGGCCGGCGCGGCTTGGCCGCCGCCTGCAGCCAGCGCAGCCGCCAGGGCCAGAGAAACGACGCCAAGGCGCATGGGGATCATCCTTCGGGATAGTGGTCGGTGAAGCGGCCGAGCTTGCAGCTATAGCCCTCTGGCGGCGGCGTCAGCCTGAACCGGCCCGGGTCGCTGCCCTTCGGATGCGACGCCAGGGTCTTGAGCGCCCAGGCGTTGAAGGCCTGGGTGTTGGCCTGCGGCCACATGTGCCCGTGGTGGGCGCTGCAGGCGACGTGGACCACGGCCTTCTGGGCGCTGAAATAGTTCGACGCCGCCTGGGTCGTCGGCCGGTAGTCCGAGCAGAGGCCAAGCGGCGGGCCGCAATCCCAAAGGTCCTTCTCGCCGCCCCAGACGCTGATCACGATCATCGGACCGAGCTTGGCTTTCAGTGGGTAGGGCCCGATGCGACCCTGGAACACCTTGTCCGGATCGCTGGCGACGTAGTCGCGGGCTTCGCCGAAGCTGAGCGCGGTGCCCTCGTCCGTGGTCACGTACCATTCACCGGAGATCGGCAGGCCGCCAGCCCAGAAATCGGAACGGAAGGTCAGCGCCCGGTTGGTCATGGTGCCGCCCGAGGATATGCCGCCGAGGTAGATGCGCTTCGCATCCACCGAGAACGTCTTGGCCGCGCATTTCACCGCCGCGATCAGGAAGGTCGAATCCGAACCCTCGTCGGTCTTGAACCTATCGCCGGCGGCGCCCGCGGCGCGGCCCTCATGCCAGGGGTTCCAGTTCCAGCCGTCATGCCCGGGACCGTTGCAGACGCCGCCCTTCAGGTTCGGGTCCTGGTTGGCGCACTCGCGCACCGGGCCGATCACCAGGAAGCCCTGCTTGGCCATCAGCCAGGTCGCCCCGCTGCGCGGGACCGTCAGGTTGTCCAGGGTCGATTCCACCGAGCCGGTGAGCGGCACGAAGACCGGCGCGGGCCCGCTCACGCCCTCAGGCGGGTAGACCAGGAAGGCGCGCTTGGCGCCTGCATGCGGGAAGTCGGTGTTGAGGCCGGCGTGGACGGTGTAGCCGTCGGGGCAGTCGCCCTTGAGCGCGGCGGCTGAAGCGGCGCCCGCCGCCGCCAACGCCAGCCCTGCGGCGACGGCTCCGATCCACTGGCGCATCCAGCTCTCCCCTACCGTTCGGCACTCGTCAGAATGCAGCTGGCCTTAAGGCCCATGGTCAGATTGGAGCTTTGGGGACTGGCCGGGTCAAGGACGGCCTCTTCGGGCCGCCGCTCCGCGGCGAGCGGAAAGCGCTCGTCCTTGACGCGGTCAGGCCCCAAAGCAGACTCGCCACCATGAACTTAAGAGCTCCTCCCCTTGCGTCAGCCTGGCAGTACAGCGAAGGTCGCCGCGCCTCAGTCCGGAGCCTTCACGTCTTGCGTCACATCCTCGCTCTCGCAGCCGCCCTTGCGCTCGCCGCCACCGCCGCGTCCGCCCAGCCCTCGCCCACCGAACACGCCCTGCTCCACACGCTGGCCGCCGAGGTCTCAGCCGATCGGGAGCATGCCACCATCGCCAAGCTGGTCGCCTTCGGCACCCGCCACACGCTCTCCGACACCAAGTCGGAGACCCGGGGCATCGGCGCGGCGCGGCGTTGGGTCGCCAGCCAATTCACCGCCATGTCCAAGGACTGCGGCGGTTGCCTCACCGTCGAGACGCCCTCGGAGATGTTCACCGGCCGCCGCGTGCCCAATCCCACCGAGGTGATGGACGTGCTCGCCATCCAGAAGGGGACCACCGATCCGGGCCGGGTGATCGTCATTTCCGGGCACATCGACAGCCGGGTGACCGACGTCCAGAACTTCACCTCCGACGCCCCGGGGGCTAACGACGACGCTTCCGGCACCGCGGCGGTGATCGAGGCGGCGCGGGTGCTGTCGAAGCACAAGTTCCCCGCCACCCTGGTGTTCGCGGTGTTGTCCGGCGAGGAGCAGGGGCTCTACGGCGGTCATGTCCTCGCCGACTATGCGACAAAGCAGGGCTGGCGCGTGGAGGCCGACCTCAACAACGACATCATCGGCAATTCCGAGGGTATCAGCGGCGTGCGCGAGACCACTCGCGTCCGCGTCTTCTCCGAAGGCACCAAGAGCGTCGAGACTGCGGCCGAAGCCGACCGGCGCCGCTACAACGGCGGCGAGGTTGACTCGCCCTCGCGCCAGATCGCCCGCTACATGGACGGGCTCGCCGGCGCCTATCTCGGCAATTTCAAGGTGACCATGGTCTATCGCACCGACCGCTTCGGCCGCGGCGGCGACCAGACCGAGATGATCAAGGCGGGCTTCCCCGCCGTGCGCGTCACCGAGGCCAATGAGAACTACAACCGCCAGCACCAGGACCTGCGCACAGAGAATGGCGTCAAATACGGCGACGTAATCGAGAGCGTCGACTTCGCCTACCTGGCCAATGTGACCCGGGTGAACGTCATCACCCTGGCCTCGATGGCCATGGCGCCGGCCCCGCCGACCCATGTGGATATCTCCGGCGCGGTGTCGGCGGACACCACCGTGAAATGGCAGCCGGCGGCGGACGCCGCGCGCTACCGCCTCTGGTGGCGCTCCACCACCGACCCCCAGTGGCGCTTTGCCCGCGAGGCGGCGCCCAGCGGCAAGGCAGTGCTGACGGACGTCAATATCGACGACTGGTACTTCGGAGTGAGCGCGGTGAGCCCAGACGGCTGGGAGAGCCCGGTCGTGTTTCCCGGGGCCCCCGGAAGCTGGACGCATGAGGAGGCGCCTCCGGCTCCTGCGGCGCCCGGCACGCCGGGCTCGAAACCTTAAGCGCCATGCTTGTCGCCACCGGCTCGGTCACCGCCCGGGCTGACAGCTTCGAGGCCTTGCTCGAGGCGGCCCTGGCCCACGTGGCGCGCTCGCGAACCGAGCCAGGTTGCCTGACCCACGGGGTCCATATCGACGCAGAGGACCCGCTGCGCCTCTTCTTCTAGAAGGAATGGGCTGACCGCGCGGCCCTCGATACGCACTTCGCCCGGGAAGGTTCGCTCGCCTTCATGCGAGGCGTGCGCGAGCTCTCCTCCGCCAGCTCCCGCGTGCGCATCCTGCCGGTGGAGGACCGCCCGAGGGCGGACGACTGACGCCGGCGCCTGTCAGGCGCCGGGGCCGCCGCAAGCCTTAGGGCTGGTGATGGTGGTGATGCATCACGCGATGGTGGACGACATGATGGTGGCGATGATGGATCGGACGCGCCGAAACCGCGCTGGCCGACATGGCGAGGACGACGGTGGCGAGCGCCAGGGTCACGAGTTTCACGGGTTCCCTCCCAGTTCTGCTATGCCCGAATCAGGATCCGGACGTCCGCAAGGCTACGCTCCCAGAGGGTTGCTACAATCTTACGACCGTGGCGCGGTAACCTGGGCTTGACCGGTTGGGCGCTAAGGCCGGCCGCGTGACGGGTGGGAGCAAGACGACGGCGATGGCCCCGCGAACTTCGCTGATCCTGGCGCTGGCCGCCCTGGGCGCCTGCGTTGCGCCCGCCGCTGAGGCTGCGGTCTACGCCATGGTGCGCGCCGAGCCGGACGCCATCACGGTGATGGATCCCGCCGCGATCGAAACCACGCCCGGCTCCGACAGCCTGCGCCGCGCCTACAGCGTGACCGTCCAGAAGACCCTGACATCCGAGGGTCCGCAGCAGCCCGGCTATGTGCGCACCCTGAACGAGTACGACTGCGCCCAGCGCAAGGTCCGCTGGAAGAGCTTCTGGGTCTATTCGCGGTTCGGCGACCTGGTGATCCACAAGGACAATGTCGACGGGACCTGGAGCCCGACCCCGGCGGGCAGCGAGGCTGAAGCCTCGACGCGGCTGGTGTGCGACCACGCCAACAAATGGGCCGCCGTCGCGGCGGGCTCGATCAGCCAGCTGGTCATCGGACTGATGCAGGCCTGGGACGAAGCCGCGCAGCTTCCGCCCCTGCAGCCGGTCAAGCCGCTGCCGCCGAAGAAGCCGGCCATCCGCAAAACAGCCAAGGCGCCTCAGGCTTGAAGATCGTCATCCTCGCCATCGGCAGGCTGGCCCGCTCCCCCGAGACCGAGCTCGTGAAGACCTATGTGGAGCGCGCCACCAATGCCGGCCGCTCGTTGGGCCTTGGTCCCGTCGAGGTGATCGAGGTCGAGGCGCGCAAGCCGGGCAAGGCCGCCGAGGCCGAGGCGCTGAAGCCACATCTTACGGACGCTCACCTGATCGCCTGCGACGAACATGGGACGGCCAGACCCTCGCGCGCCTTCGCCCAGGAGATCGCCGCCTTGCGCGACCGGGGCGTGCGCCGACTGGTGCTGGTTATCGGCGGGGCCGATGGGCTGGATGCGGACCTGCTGGGCAGCGCCAACGACAGGCTCGCCTTTGGGCCGCAGACCTGGCCGCACGCGTTGGCCCGCGCCATGCTGGCCGAGCAGGTCTATCGAGCGGTGACCATCCTGGCCGGATCACCCTATCATCGCGACTGAATGAAGCGCGCGCTCATCCTGCCTGCCTCGCTGGCCGCCCTGGCTCTGGGCGCCGTCGCGGTCGCCGCCACCGGCGAGCGCCTGGCGCGGCTGAACGTTGAGGAGACCCAGCTTTCCGTCGAGCAGACCCGCAACATGGGCCAGCTCGCCCGCCTGCTCTCGGTGCTGGAGATGCTGAAGCAGGACCCGCCGCCGGCCCTGCTGGTCAGCCCCCGCGACGCCAAGAACGCCGTGCGCGCCGCCATACTGGTGAAGGCCATGACGCCGGACCTGCAGGCCCGCGCCACCGGCTACGCCCACGAGGCCGGCGAGATGATGCGCCAGCGCCGTCTGGCCGCCGTCGAGAGCGAGGCCCTGTTCACCAACGAGAGCGCTCGCGCCGATGCCGCGCCGGTCCCGGAAGGGCCGCCGGTACTGCGCGGACCGCTGACGCCGGGGGCGCCGGGTCTCCCTGAAGCGGCCATCACCCCGCCGCAAAGCCTCTCTACCCCAACCCCAGGCCCGATCGTCCGGCGGTTCGGCGAGGCCCTCGCCAGCGGCGGGCGATCCAACGGGATCACCTTCGCCGCCGCCGGCGGAGCCCGCGTCGCCAGCCCCGGTCCGGGTTATGTCCAATATGTAGGCCCCGTGAAGGGATGGGGCGTGATCTTGATCTTAAGACTGGCGGGTGGATACCATTTGGTGCTTGCTGGTCTTGACCGCGCCTCCGTTTCGGTCGGGCAATCTGTCGCGGCGGGAGAGGCTGTCGGTTTCATGCCCGATGGCCGACAATCGCCAAATTCGGGCGAGAAGGGCGAAAAAGCCCCCAGGGAACTCTACCTGGAGGTTCGCGAACAAGGCGCTCCTGTCGATCCGGGGCGCTGGCTGAACAAAGCGGGCTGAGCGGGCTTTTATGCGAGAGCCGCTTGAGAGTGGGCCGCGTATCATCAAGCGGGCGCCTGTCCCTTCAGGGCGGGCCCGCCAGGGAGCCTACGGCAGGCGATGAAAAAGTACCTCCTGATCGGCGTTTCGGCCTTCGTCCTCGGCGCGGGCTCCATGGCCTACGTCAGCCAGCACGCCATGGCCGCGGCCACCCCGAAGGCCAACACCTACCGCATGCTCGGCCTGTTCGGCGACGTACTGGACATCGTCGAGCGCCAGTACGTCGCCCCGGTGGACGACACCAAGCTGATCCACGCCGCGCTTGACGGCATGCTGACTTCGCTTGATCCGCACTCCAGCTACCTCGACCCCGAGGGCTTCGACGACATGCGCGATCAGACGCGCGGCGAGTACGGCGGCCTAGGCCTTGAGGTCACCACCGAAGACGGCGTGGTGAAGATCATTTCGCCGATCGACGACACTCCCGCCGCCAAGGCCGGTCTGAAGCCGGGCGACTACATCACCGCCGTCAACGGCGACAGCGTGCTGGGCCTGTCGGTGACCGACGCAGTCAAGCAGATGCGCGGCAAGCCTGGCGAAACCGTCACCCTGACCATCGCCCGCGAAAAGTCCGATCCGTTCGACGTCAAGCTGCAGCGCGAGATCATCAAGCAGAAGTCGGCCACCGCGAAGCTCGACGGCGACTACGGCGTTCTGCGCGTCTCCGGCTTCAACGAGAAGACCACTGACGAGGCCACCGCCGCCTTCAACGAGATCAAGGCCAAGAACCCCCACATGAAGGGGCTGATCCTGGATCTGCGCCGAAATCCGGGCGGCCTGCTCGACCAGGCGGTTGGCATCTCCGACCTGTTCCTGGAAGGCGGGGAGATCGTCAGCCAGCGCGGCCGCGATCCGCGCGACGTGGAGCGCTACAACGCCCGTCCGGGCGATATCACCAACGGCCTGCCGATGGTGGTGCTGATCGACTCGGGCACGGCCTCGGCCGCCGAGATCGTCGCCGGCGCCCTGCAGGACAGGAAACGCGCCGCGATCGTCGGCCTTACCAGCTTCGGCAAGGGTTCGGTGCAGACGGTGATCCCGCTACGCGGCGGCATGGATGGGGCGCTGAAGCTCACCACCGCGCGCTACTACACGCCGTCTGGCCGCTCGATCCAGAAGACCGGCATCGAGCCTGACCTGGAAGTCGCCGCCACCAAGGACGAGGCTCAGGAGATCGCCAACCGCGCCTTCGGCTTCTCCGAGGCCTCCTTCAAGAACGCGCTGAACGCCGACGAAGGCAAGGTCCGCAAGGGAGCCCACACCCCGGCCGAGGCGCCGCCCGAAGGCTTCGACGCCAAGAAGGACTTCCAGCTGGCCCGCGCGGAGGACGTGCTGAAGTACGGCTCGGTCGCCGCCACGCCGAAACTGGCCGCGCCGACCGCGCGTCTGGCCTCCATCCTGTCGAAGTCCAAGGTGGCTGAAGTGAAGGCCCCAACGCCCGCGAAGCCCTAGGGCGAAATCCCCGGCGGCAAATTCGCGCACCAGGTGAAGCTTATTGGCGCGCGGCTTGCATCTGTGGCTATACGGCTAACGTATCTTAGGGGTGTTAGCCCCGGGGAAGGGCCAATCGATGTCTGTGCGTGCGTTCATGGCCGTGACGGTCGCCCTGGCGAGCTTGGCGCTCGCCCAGGCCGCGCAGGCTGGAACCGTGAATTTCGAAGACCGCGTCTTCGCAGATTCCGACACCTACCAGACCGAAGCCAACAACTTCACCGAGCAGGGCCTGAATTTCGGCGGCCTGCAGTTCTATTTCATCCCGAATGCCAATCCGGACGTCACCTTCCCGACCAACTACAGCTCCACCTTCATGGAGACGGCGATCGAGCCTGTGGTGATGTCGCTGGTCGGCGGCGGCGCCTTCAACCTGCTGTCCCTCGACCTGGGCCTTGGCCAGTACAACCAGGGCTCGTCCGACAGCGTCACGGTGTCCGGGACAAAGGCGAACTGCGCCGTCGCTTGCACCGTCAGCACCGTGCTGACGGTCACCGACGTCTTCCAATCGTTCTCGCTCTCGGGTTTCACCGGACTGTCGTCGATCTCCGTCGGCGCCCAGCAGTTCAGCAATCCGAGCGCACCCTTTCCGCCGCAGACCGACAGCGGCTATCTCGCCTTCGACGACATCTCCTATGCCGCCGTCGGCGCCCCCGCGCCTGAGCCGGCGGCCTGGGCGCTGATGATCGTGGGCCTGGGCGCCGCGGGCGGCCTCATCCGCGGCCGTCGTCGGAGCCTTGCGCGCGCGTCCGCGGCCTGATGCGCCGGTCCCTTTCAGGGACCACGAGAAGCCTCCGTTAACCATGATTTGGCACACTCCTCGCCGAGGAGCACCCGAGCCGTGGCCACGATCGCACTTCCCCGCCTTTCCATCCCGAGCCTGGGTGGCGCACAGCTCCGCGGGCTTGTGGCCAACCGTTACGTCGGCCTGACCGCCGCGGCCCTGCTGCTCGCCGCCGCCGGCTTCGGCCTGGTCAAGGCCATGGGTCCAGGCGCGCCTGCCGCCGGAGTGGTGCGGGTCTCGCTCAACGGCGTGCTCGCCCGCGCGCCACAGGGCTGGCGCGAGACCTTGGCCCCGCTGCATGGCCCCGCCCGCGTCAGCCAGGACGTGATCCGCCTGTCGGAGCGCCCCCTCGCGCCGCTCACCAGCGGCGCCTGGAGCCGGCCGGACAGGCTGGCGCCGCCCCCGCCGCCCGGAGCGCCGCTTCCGGTCGCCCCCATCGCCGGGTTCTTCGCGCCTGGCCCGGCCGGTCCGCTGCCGATCATTTCCCAGGAAGGCCACACGCCTTTCGAAGCCTATCGTCGGCCCTTCATCCCCAACGGACGGCCGAAAATCGCCCTGATGATCGGCGGCCTGGGCCTCAACGCCCGCGTCACCCAGCAGGCTATCGAGACCCTGCCCGCCGAGGTGACGCTGTCCTTCAGCCCCTATGCGGAAGGCCTGCAGGGCTGGATCGACATGGCTCGCGCCCACGGCCACGAGGTGCTGCTCGAGGCCCCCATGGAGCCGGTCGACTATCCGGACAACGACCCTGGCCCCTACACCCTGATGGCGGGCGCCCAGGGGCCGGACACGGTGAAGAAGCTGGAATGGGTGCTCTCACGCGCCACCGGCTATTTCGGGGTCACCAACTATCTGGGCTCCAAGTTCCTGGCCTCGGACGGGGCCTATCAGACCTTCGCGGCAGAGCTGAAGGGCCGCGGCGTGGCCTTCGTCGACGATGGTTCAGCTGCGCGGCGCGTCGGCAAGGGCGTGGTGCGCGCGTCGGCCGAGCGGGTGATCGACGACCAGTTGAACTCGACCGCCATCGACCAGCAGCTGGTCGCCCTGGAGGCCGGCGCCCTGCAGCGCGGCCAGGCCACGGGGTCCGGCTTCGCCTATCCGGTCACCCTGGAAAAGGTCTCCCAGTGGTCGCGGACACTCGGCGATCGCGGCTTCCAGCTAACGCCGGTCTCGGCTTTCGCCCACTAGGCGGCGCCGTTTCAATTCAATCGCAACGGCAGATGCTCTAGAACATCTGGGCGCATGACCCAGGACCTCGAGCTCTATCGGCCGAACGTCGGCGTCGTCCTGTTCCACGGGGACGGCCGCGTGTGGCTGGGCCGGCGCGCCAGCACGCCGGGCCCGCACAACTGGCAATTCCCGCAAGGTGGCGTCGATCCGGGCGAGGAGCTGGAGATCGCCGCGCGCCGCGAGCTCGCCGAAGAGACCGGAGCGACCGCCGCCAGCTTCCTCGGCCGCACCCACGACTGGGTCGCCTACGATTTTCCTCCGGGACACGGCGGCTCCAAGGCGCTGCGTGGCTGGAAGGGGCAGAAGCAAGTCTGGTTCGCCTTCCGCTTCGAGGGCCGGGACGAGGATTTCAATTTGACGTCGCACGGCGAGCCGGAGTTCGACGGCTGGCGCTGGGCGTTCCTTGAGGAGGCCGCCGAACTGATCGTGCCCTTCAAACGCGCCGCCTATGAGCGCGTGGTAGACGCCTTTGGACGCTTCGCTGCGCCGCGTGGGGTGGAATGACCGCCATTGTCATGGTGCACGGCGCCTTCTGCGGCGGCTGGGCCTTCGAGCATTTCCGCACACCCTTCGAGGCGGCCGGCTTCGAGGTGATCGCCCCGGACCTGCGGGGCCATCAGGACAGCGCGCCGAGCAACGCGGTGGTGGGCGTTTCCATGTCCGACTACGCCGCCGACGTCGCCCGGCTCTGCGCCGACCTGCCCGAGCCGCCGGTGCTGCTGGGCCATTCCATGGGCGGACTGGTGGCCCAGCTCGCCGCGCGCCGCGCGCCGATCCGGGCGCTGATCCTGCTGGCCCCTTCGCCGCCCTGGGGCGTGGTGGGCTCCAGCTTCGAAGAAGCGGCCACCGCCTTCGGCGTACAGATGATCGGCCCGTTCTCTTCCGGCGCCCTGTCGCCCGACCGCGGCCTGATGCGCGCCTACAGCCTCGACCGCATGCCCAAGCCCGAGCGGGAGGCCGCCGTGGCGAGGCTGCGGCCGGAAAGCGCCATGGCCGTGCGCGAGACGCTGAACTGGTGGCTGGACCCGTTCATGACCACCAGCGTCGGTCCCGGCGCGATCAGCGCGCCAGCCCTGGTTCTCAGCGGTCAGGGGGATGTAGTGCACTCGCCGACGACCGCGCGGGCGGTGGCGACGCGGATCGGCGCGGCGTTCGAGATCATGCCCGGCATGAGCCACTGGCTGGTGGGCGAGCCCGGATGGGAAGCCGTCGCGGAAACCGCGCTGCGCTGGCTCGCTGACGAGGTCAGCCTCGCCGCTTGAGCGCCCGCCGGGCGAGGCCGATCAGCGCGACCGCCGCCCAGGCGCCCTCCATCACCGTCGAGGACAGGTTGAAATTGGCGAGCAGCAGAGACGCCAGGATCCCGCAGGCGCCCAGGAAGTTGGCCGTGAGCGACCAGACCCCTTGTGGGTTCAGCCGCCCAAGCGCCGCACCGGCGTAGGCCACCAGGACAACGAGGACGCCGGCGAGACCCGCGGCGTCGGTCCAGCTCATCCGAGCTTGCGTTCCTGGTAGAACAGTTCGCCCGTCGAATATTTGGGGTTCAGCGAGCTGTCGTCAGGCTTGGTCCAGGTGGAGAAGTTCACTGCCGTGGAGTTGGCGGCGTCGAAATGCTCCCAGGACTTCCGCACCCGCTTCACGCCGTCCGGATCGACGGCCACGTAGTTGGCCTGCAGGATCAGTTCCGGCTGATGCAGGAAGGACCAGATGTTGATCGCGCTGACGAGCGGCTTGTCCTCGTTGAGCGCGTAGTGGACCTCGGCGCGGCAGACGTCCTTGTTGGAGCCGGTGGGCTGGATCGTCAGAGTGTAGTCCTTGTTGGTCGGGTCGAGCGGCATGGTCCAGGTGTTGTCCCGGCGGTTCTTCTTCAGGCCGAGCGTCGCCGAATTGGCCTTGGCGATGTCGTCCAGATTGCCGCCGCGGACGAGCGGCACGCAGACCTTCTCGACCACCGAAAGGATGATCGCGCCGGGCCCACTAGTCGGCAGGCTGGGCGGCGCGTCAGCGGCGGGCGCCGCAGCCGGCGGGGCGGCCGTGGCGTCCGCAGGCGGCGCGGCGGCGGGCGGGGTCGTCGCCGGAGCCGCGGGCGCCGCCGGCGGAGCCGTGGTCTGCGCCTGCGGAGCTGGTGGGGCGGCAGGGGTCTGGGCCTGAGCCACGGACGCCAGGGCCGTGGCGGCGATCAGGCTGGCGAGGACGATACGCATCTTAGGAGTTCCCCTGACTTTTCAGCGGGCCATAAAACGGGACCAGGACCACGGAAGCAAGACACCCCCGTGGAAAATTTACGAATATAAATTCAGCCTGCCTCAATCGCGTGCTCCGCGAGCACCGTGAAGCCATCCGGCGTGACATCGGCGAAGCCGCCGCGCACATCGTAGACGGTGGTCTGGCCGTCGTTGTGCACGGTGACCGGGCCTTCGCGCAGCGCGGTCATGAACGGGGCATGGCCAGCCAGCACCCCGAAGTCGCCTTCGGAGCCCGGCGCATCGACCTGGTCCACGAGCCCGGAGAAGAGCTCGCGCTCCGGCGAAACCAGCGAGAAGTGGAGCTTGTCGGCCATCGGATCCCTTACGCTTCCGCCGCCAGCTGTTCGGCCTTGCGGACCGCGTCCTCGATGGTGCCGACGTTGTAGAAGGCGGCTTCCGGCAGGTGGTCGTACTCACCGTCCACCACCGCCTTGAACGAGCGGATGGTGTCTTCCAGGCTGACGAAGATGCCCGGCATGTTGGTGAACTGCTCGGCCACGTGGAACGGCTGCGAGAGGAACTTGGAGATCTTCCGGGCGCGGGCGACCGTCAGCTTGTCCTCCTCCGACAGCTCGTCCATGCCCAGGATGGCGATGATGTCCTTCAGCGCCTTGTAGGCCTGCAGGGTCTCCTGCACGCGTCGGGCGACGTTGTAGTGCTCCTCGCCGATCACCAGCGGATCCATGATCCGGCTGGTCGAATCCAGCGGGTCCACGGCCGGGAAGATGGCCTGGGCGGCGATGTCGCGGGAAAGCACCGTGGTTGCGTCCAGGTGGGCGAACGAGGTGGCCGGCGCCGGGTCGGTCATGTCGTCGGCGGGCACGTAGATGGCCTGCACCGAGGTGATCGAGCCCTTGTTGGTCGAGGCGATCCGCTCCTGCAGGTTGCCCATCTCGGTGGCCAGCGTCGGCTGATAGCCCACGGCCGAGGGGATGCGGCCCAGCAGGGCCGACACTTCGGCGCCGGCCTGGGTGAAGCGGAAGATGTTGTCGATGAAGAGCAGCACGTCCTTGCCCTCTTCGTCGCGGAAGTACTCGGCCTGGGCGAGGCCGGTCAAGGCGACGCGGGCCCGCGCGCCCGGAGGCTCGTTCATCTGGCCGTAGACTAGCGCGCACTTGGAACCTTCGCCGCCGCCCGGCAGGTTCACGTTGGACTCGATCATCTCGTGATAGAGGTCGTTACCCTCGCGGGTGCGTTCACCGACACCGGCCAGCACCGAATAGCCGCCGTAGGCCTTGGCGATATTGTTGATCAGTTCCTGCATGGTCACGGTCTTGCCGACGCCGGCGCCGCCGAATAGGCCGATCTTGCCGCCCTTCGTATAGGGGCAGAGCAGGTCCACCACCTTGATGCCGGTGACCAGCACTTCGGCGCTGGTCGACTGTTCGGCGAAGGAGGGGGCTTCGCGGTGGATCGAGGAGGTGAAGGTCGTCGCGATCGGGCCGGCCTCGTCGATAGGGTCGCCGATGACGTTCATGATCCGGCCGAGTGTGGCCGGGCCAACCGGCACGGTGATCGGGCGGCCGGTGTCGAACACCGGCTGGCCGCGGGTCAGGCCCTCGGTGGTGTCCATGGCGATGGCGCGCACGGTGTTCTCACCCAGGTGCTGGGCGACCTCGAACACCAGGCGGAAGGGCTGGCCGGTACGCTGGTCGGTGTTGGTGGTTTCCAGCGCGCTCTGGATCGCCGGGAGGTGGCCTTCGAACTCCACGTCGACGACGGCGCCGATGATCTGCACCAGCTTGCCGGTGGCGACGCCCTTGGTCGTCGTGACCGGGGTCTTCGCGGCGGACTTCGCAGGCGCCTTCGGGGCGGCCGGCTTCTTCGCGGCGGGCTTCTTGGCGGTGGTGGTAGCCATGGCTGTCTCTTTCGACTTTCGACTAGAGCGCTTCGGCGCCGGAGATGATCTCGATCAGCTCCTTGGTGATCTGCGCCTGGCGTGAACGGTTGTATTTCAGGGTGAGCGCCGAGATCATGTCGCCGGCGTTGCGGGTGGCGTTGTCCATCGCAGTCATCTGCGACGCGTAGAACCCGGCCTGGTTCTCCAGCATGGCGGAGAACAGCTGGGTGGTGATGTTGCGGGGCAGCAGTTCCTCGAGGATGGTCTCCTCGTCGGGCTCGTATTCGTAGACGGCGCCCCTCAGGTCGATCGGCGTCGCGTTGGCTTTCACCTCCGCCGGGATCAGCTGCACGCCCGTCGGGGTCTGCACGACCACCGACTGGAACTTCGAGAAGAACAGAGTGACCACGTCGACGTCGCCGGCGGCGAACATCTCGCGGATCTTCGCCGAGACGTCCTCGGCCACCGCCAGGGACGGATTGCCGCCGGCCTCATAGGCGCCCACGGAGCGGTCGTAGCGCTTCAGCTGGTCGCGGGCTTTGCGGCCGAGCGTCAGGATGCGGACGTCCTTGCCTTCGTTGATCAGCTTGCCGATCCGCTCGCGCGCCGCACGGACGATGGAGGAGTTGAATCCTCCCGCCAGGCCGCGGTCCGAGGTCGCCACGACGATCAGGTGTCGCTGGTTCGAGCCGGTGCCGACCAGCAAGCGCGGCGCGCCTTCGCCGGAAATCCCGGCGGCCAGATTGGCGATGACCGCGGCCATCCGCTCGGCGTAGGGCCGGGCGTTCTGGGCGGCGTCCTGGCTGCGGCGCAGCTTCGCTGCCGCCACCATCTGCAGCGCCTTGGTGATCTTCTGCGTGGCTTTCACGCTTCCGATCCGATTGCGCATCTCCTTGAGGCTGGCCATCGCCTATTTCCTGCTCCCGTCAGCCAGCGTCAGGCGAAGGTCGAGGCGAAAGCGGCCAGCACGGACTTCAGATCGTCCTCGACGTTCTTGAGGTCCTTCTCGATGCGGATCTTGTCCAGCAGGCCCTGGTGCTTGGAGTGCAGGTGGGCCAGCAGTTCGCTCTCGAAGCGGCGGACCTGATTGGTGGCGATGCCGTCCAAGTAGCCGCGGGTGCCGGCGTAGACCACCGCCACCTGCTCCTCGACCGCCAGCGGCGAGTACTGCGGCTGCTTCAGGAGCTCGGTCAGGCGTTCGCCGCGGGCCAGCTGCCGCTGGGTCGTCACGTCCAGGTCGGAGCCGAACTTCGCGAAGGCGGCCATTTCCCGGTACTGGGCGAGCTCGCCCTTGATGGGCCCCGACGCGGTCTTCATGGCCTTGATCTGGGCCGAGGAGCCCACGCGGCTCACCGAGATGCCGACATTCACCGCCGGGCGGATGCCCTGGAAGAAAAGGTCGGTTTCCAGGAAGATCTGGCCGTCGGTGATGGAGATCACGTTGGTCGGGATGTAGGCCGACACGTCGTTGGCCTGGGTCTCAATGACCGGCAGCGCCGTCAGCGAGCCCGAGCCGTTGTCCTCGTTCAGCTTTGCCGCACGCTCCAACAGGCGGCTATGCAGATAGAAGACGTCGCCCGGATAGGCTTCGCGGCCCGGCGGGCGGCGCAGCAGGAGTGACATCTGGCGATAGGCGACGGCCTGCTTGGAGAGGTCGTCATAGATGATGACGGCGTGCATGCCGTTGTCGCGGAACCACTCGCCCATGGCGCAGCCCGAGAAGGGCGCCAGGAACTGCAGCGGCGCGGGCTCCGAGGCCGTGGCCGAAACCACGATCGTGTAGTCCAGGGCGCCACGCTCCTCGAGCGTCTTGACGATCTGGGCGACGGTCGAACGCTTCTGGCCGATGGCGACATAGATGCAATAGAGCTTGGCGCTCTCGTCGGTGCCGGCGTTGATCGACTTCTGGTTCAGGATGGTGTCGATCGCCACGGCGGTCTTGCCGGTCTGGCGGTCGCCGATGATCAGCTCGCGCTGGCCGCGGCCGACGGGGATCAGGGTGTCGATGGCCTTCAGGCCGGTTTGCACCGGCTCGTGCACGGACTTGCGCGGGATGATGCCCGGCGCCTTCACGTCCACCCGGCGCCGTTCAGTGGCGACGATCGGGCCCTTGCCGTCGATCGGCTCGCCCAGCGGATTGACGACGCGGCCCAGCAGGCCCTTGCCGACCGGCACGTCCACGATCTCGCCCAGACGGCGGACTTCGTCGCCTTCCGAGATCGAACGGTCCTCGCCGAAGATCACGACGCCGACGTTGTCGCGTTCGAGGTTCAGGGCCATGCCCTTCACCCCGGCCTTAGGGAATTCGACCATTTCGCCGGCCTGGACGTTGTCGAGGCCGAAGACGCGGGCGATGCCGTCGCCGACGCTCAGCACCTGGCCGACGTCGGAGACGTCAGCGTCCTGGCCGAAGTTCGCGATCTGCGACTTGAGGATGGCCGAGATTTCGGCGGCGCGGATATCCATGGATCTTACGCTCTCTTGAGGGCGAATTTCAGGGAGTCGAGCTTCGACTTTAGCGAAGCGTCGAACAGACGGGAGCCGACCTGCACCTTGATCCCGCCGAGGATGGCGGGGTCGACGCGGGTCTGGATTTCAGGGTCCTTGCCGAGCGCCTGGCGAAGCGCGGCGGCCACGCCCTTGGATTGGGCGGCGGACAGCGGGACGGCGGTGGTCACCTGGGCGGAGACCGCGCCACGAGCCTTGGCCGAAAGGTCCTCGTAGCTGGTGATCACCGAGGCCAGGAGCGCGGTGCGCCGGTTGGCGGCCAGCAGGCCGAGGAACTTTTTCGTGGTCGAGGCGAACTTCGCCTTGGTCGCGATCGCCGCCAGGCCCTTGGCCTTGTCCTCGGCGCTGAACGCCGGGGAGTGCACCAGAACCCGCAGGTCCTGGCTGTCGGCCAGCGCGGTCTTCAGGGATTTCAGGTCGGCCTCCACAGCCGTGACCTGCTTCTCATCGCTCGCCAGATCGAACAGGGCCAGAGCGTACCGGCCGCCCACATTCGATACCTTTGAATCGTCCGCCACTTAGTTGTCCGCCCGGTGCGTCTAGGGAGCCGCAGCGGAAGGTCTCCGCAGCAGCCTTAAAGGCTTGAAAGCGCTTGGAAAAAGCACATCGGTCCGAAAGGTCTCTATGACCCCTGTCCCAAAGCCGCGCGCCTGATAGCACGCGACCTCCCGCGCCGCAACACAGAGGGCCCTCCCCGCGACCTGACGAATAGTCACGGGCTCTGCGCTTTCCGTGGGGAAAGGGAGGGGCCCGAAGAAAAAGGGCGCCGATCCGAAGATCGGCGCCCCTGCAGTTTCAGAAGCTCGACAACA
>NZ_SSMZ01000214.1 GCF_004799395.1 Phenylobacterium sp. | reverse complement strand
CAGAAGATGTCTCATGAAATATCCCGGCGAGAGGTGGGCCGCATCCATACACACAGCCGCCCGCCTCCCGCCAGCCACCCCGCGCAGGCGTCCGGGCGGCGACGCCGGGGACCGGGCGCGGACGGTCTGGCCGCTTCCAGATGCCATGAACACTCTCCGACGATGGCGCGAGTGGCCAATGTTGAGAATTCTCAATGGTCAGGACGGAACCGTGGCGCACTCCGAAAATTCTCTGGAATCGCGAGACCTTAAGGCTGATTTCGCAGGCGATCTGAAGCCGACCGTCGTGATTTCTTCATTTGAGGACCGGGGCCCTTCCTGGTGGAGATCGTCTCGACGGGTCGCCTGACGGGGCCGCCGTTTCTTCCCGTTCGCGCGGGTGGATCGGGCGTCCGCCCACGCGGTCCGATCGTAGCGGCCGGCGGTTTGCGGGCGGCGATTTTCGTGAGGGACTTTAGCGATGCGGAATTCAACTCGCGGCCTGGTGGGCGCCGCAGCGGCGATGCTTCTCCTTGTCGGGTCCGGAGCGAACGGCGCGGAGCCGGCTGCCGCACCGAGCCCCGCGGCAAGAGCGCCGAAGACCCTCAAGATCCTGACACCGGACCAGGTGAACCCTGCCCGTCTGCTGGCGCCGCCGCCGGAGGACGGTTCGGCCGCGCAGCGCCTGGACCTCAGCGAGGTGCAGCGCGCCTACCGTGAGCGGTCGCCCGAACGCTACGCCCAGGCCAAGTGGGACGACACCCATGAAAGCCCGGAACTGTTCGCCGCCACCCTCGGCCCTGCCTTCGACCTCGCCAAGCTGCCAGAAACCGCCAAGCTGCTGGCCTTGGTGGACAACGAGCAGTCGGTGAGCGCCAACATCGCCAAGCGCTACTTCCTGCGCAACCGGCCCTGGGCGATCGACACCAGCATCGTGGCCTGCGACTACAAGCCCGGCGCAAATTCGAAGACCTCCTATCCCAGCGGCCATGCCACCCTGGGCTATTCGGTGGGTGGCGTGCTTGCCGAACTGATCCCGGAAAGGGCGCAGGCGATCCTCGCCCGAGCGACGGACTATGCCTACAGCCGCGAGGTCTGCGGCGCGCACTATCCCTCCGACGTCGAGGCGAGCCATGTGCTCGGGTCAGCCATTGCGCTGCAAATGCTCGCCAATCCGAAAGTCATGCCGATGGTCTCGGCGGCCCGGGCCGAGCTACGCGCCGCCGGCCTGACCGCGGCGCCCCGGGTCGGAGACGCCGCATCGCCGGCCTCGCCGGCCAGGGGACGATGAACCTGGGGAACGCCGCGGCGCTGGCGCGTCATCAAGGTGTGATGAGGTTCGGCTAGCGGGAATGCATGCAGGCCGCAAAACCTCACCGTGGCGCGTCCGCGACGTCCGCGACGGTCGGGCTCAGGCTCCTCATCGTCGAAGACGAGCCTGAGGTCGCACGGGACATGTCGAGGAACCTCGCCGCCCGAGGCCACCAGCTGAAAGTCGTGGGCGACGGCCTCGCGGCGCTGCGCGCCGGTTGCTACGACGAATTCGATGTGATGATTGTCGACCGACTGCTCCCAGGCATGGACGGCCTGTCCGTGGTGCGGGCCCTTCGCGCCCGCGGCGTGGGGACCCCGGCGCTATTGGTCACGGCCCTCGGCGCGGTCGCCCACAGGATCGACGGCCTGGAAGGCGGCGCCGACGACTACCTCGTCAAGCCTTTCGACTTCGACGAACTGCACGCCCGGGTGAAGGCGCTGGGTCGAAGGGCCTCGAACGCGCGTCACGAACCGACCCGGCTCCAGTACGAAGACCTCGTCATGGACCGCCTGGCGCGCACGGTTCGCCGCGGCGACCGGGAGATCGAGCTCCTGCCCCTCGAGTACCGGCTGCTCGAGGTGCTGCTGCTGAACGCCGGCGAGCCGATCACACGGATGATGCTGCTCGAGCAGGTCTGGGGCCTGCACTTCGATCCTCGTACCAACATCGTCGAGACCCACATCAGCCGCATGCGCGGAAAGCTCGACCCTGATGGGACGGAACCGCTGATCCGTACCCGGCGCGGCATCGGCTATCTGATCGGCCCGGCCCCGCCGACGAGTCCGTGAACCAGGTGTTGGCCGTCATTCTCGGCGCGACGCTGGGCGCCCGCCGTTTCTGGACGCGCACCGGGGTCCGTCTCGCCGCCGTCCAAGTGCTCGTGCTGCTGATCGCCCTCGGCGTGGCCGGACTTATGACCAGCTCGGGCGTTCGCGCCCTGAGCGAAGGCACGTTGCGGCGCGAGATCCAGGGCGAGATGACCTCGCTGCAGGATGAGATTTCTCGATTCGGCGAGGGGCGGCTGGCCACGACAATCGATCGCCGGACGCGGTTGTGGCGAGGGTTCGACTATGGCCTCGAGGGGCCGCATGGAGAGCGCCTGGCGGGGACCCTGCGGTTGCCGGCCGGGCGCGCAGGCTGGATGGAGACGAGCCAAGCTCAGGCCTCCGGCGGGACGGCGGGCGATCTTGTCTACGTCCAACCCACCCCCCTGGGCGGGAAACTGGGAGTGGGGAAGGACCTGGCCGGGATGCGGCGCGAAATGCGGCTGGTCACCGACCGGTTGATCGCGGCCGCTGTCTGCGGCGGACTGCTGTGCCTGGCCGTCTGGGGGTTGTTCATGCGATCGACCTGGCGGCGCCTGTCGAACATGGGGGATGTCGCACGCCTCGTCGCCGAGGGCCGGCTGAACGTCCGTGTCGCGGCCGCGCCCCCTGCCGGCCGCGCCGATGACATCGATCAGTTGGGAAATGCCTTCAACACCATGCTGGACCGCATCGGCGGACTGGTCGGGCAGCTGCGCCGGATTACCATCGAGGTGGCGCACGACCTGCGAACACCGCTGACCCGCGTGCAGCAGAAGCTGGCGCGCCTGGAGGAGGCGCCCGATCTGTCGGCATTCCACCTGGAGCTGGTGAGCGAAGTCCGGGAGGATATCTGGGAATTGCTGCGCACCTTCGACGCCCTGCTGCAGCTCGCCGAGATCGAAGGCCGCAGCCTCGCCGACGAGGGGAGGTCCTTCGATCTGGCGGACGTGGCCCGCCGGCTCGCCGACATCTTCCGGCCCGATGTCGAGGAAGGCGGCCGGCGCCTGGAGGTCGACGCGACCTGCGCGACGGTTGTCGGCGATCCGGCGCTGGTGGCGCAGATGCTGTCCAACCTGATCGAGAACAGCATGCGCCACACCCCGGTCGGGACGACGCTCCGCGTGGTCGTCGCCACAGACCGCGACGGCGCACGCCTGACGGTGACCGACGACGGCCCCGGGGTTCCGACCCGCCTGCGCGAGGCGGTCCTGGCCCCCTACTTCCGGTTGGACAAGGGCTGCGGCTCGCCGGGCTCCGGAATGGGGCTGGCGATCGTCGCGGCTGTCGCAGCCCGCCATCGCGCCCGACTTGCGCTCGAGGACAACAACCCTGGCCTAAGGGTCACGGCGGTGTTTCCGCCGGCCCCGTCCCCAACCGACGCATCGGCCCGTCCGGCGGGCGCGCAAGTTCAGTTGAGCAGCATGAAGCCGATCGGCGCCAGCAGGCCCAGTGTCAGCAGGGCCAGGTTCCAGGCCCTGTCGCGCGGGCTCCGGAAAGCCAGGTAGAGACCGATCATCGTGGTCAGCGCGAGCACCACGGAGGTCGCCGTGGCGTAGGCTTTCAGCAAGATCGACCCCAAGCCTGCGCGCTCGGGCGCCGCCTTGGCGTTGGCGTTGGCGTTGGCGTTGGCCTTGGACTTGGCCTTGTGTTCGGCTCCGTCGCCTTCTTTCGCGGGCTTGGCCGCGTCCTTCTCGTGGACGTGCAGCGTCTGGTCCTTGTGCAGGGCGGCCATCACGCGGACGGCGGCCGGCGGCTGGTAGTCTCGCGCCGGCTGCGGCTTGTGCAGATCGAACACCTGCACAAGACCGCTGGCGGCGAAGAAGATCAGCCCCGGCGCGAAAAGCGAGCCCAGCCAGCCATGCAGCCGCCGAAAGGTCGCCGGAAGGGTTGCGGCCATCCCCGCGCGAGGGCGCGAGGACGCCTTGACCGGGGATGGAGTCAAGATCTCTGCGCCGCTCACTAGAACTTGGCCTTGAGCGTGAGCGCGAAGTTCCGCGGGACCTGGTACTCGAGGGCGTTTGCCGCACCGCCCGCGGCCGAGGTCTGGGCCCAGAGGTTCGTGCCGGCGATCAGCGCCTTGCCCTTGGCGATCAGCAGCCCGTGCTTGTCGAACAGGTTCAGAACCTGGGCTTCGGCGCTGTAGCGGCCCAGCCGATAGGTCAACGAGAGGTTGGCTTCGTCGGTGGTCTTGAGGAGGCCGGTGACCGGGGTGAGGGTCGCGTTCGACGCGCAGATTCCATTGGGCGCCGAAGAGCAGGTCGCGTTGGTGACGTACTGCGGGCCCTCCCATTTGTCGAAGAGCGAGACAATGGCGCCGTCGTCGGCGGTGAAGATCTGTTCGCGGGCGTAGCGCAACCCCAGAGCCGCGGTCCAACTGGAGACGCCGGTGAGCTCGTGTCCGTCGTAGAGCGGGTTCGACCGGTCATTGTCGCCGATCGCCTGGTTCAGCGACCAGTTTCCGAAGAGCGCCAGCTCGTGGTTCACGGCCCAGGTCGCATCCGCCTCGACGCCGCGATAATAGGCCCCGCCGCTGTTCGTGGAGTAGGTCTGGCCTGAAACGATATCGGTGAAAGATTGGATCTTGTTCTTAAAGTCTATGTAGTAGACGTCAGCATCGAGGCTGAGCGGCCCTTTGCTATATACTGTTCCTAGTTGATAGTTGGTAGATTCCTGCGGCACGATCTTCGCATTGACGTTTACGACATACAGGTTGCCGATGTTTGGAACCAGGAATCCTTGCGCATACTGCGCGTAGGCCGACCAGTTGTCGTTTATTCTGTAGTTTGCCGTAAGGAACGGCAGCGTCTGCGTGAAGACCTGGTTCGCATTCAGCGGCTGGCTGCCGATCGAGACCTTTTCGACGACCGCGTCGACGTGAAGGTCGAAGTGGACGTATTTGACGCCCGGCGTGATGGTCAGCTGGTCTGTGGGCTTCCACACGAACTGGCTGAACAGCTGGTACTGACGCCACCCGGAATGCTCGACGTACTGATCATTTAGCGGCACATCGGCGTAGACGCCTGAGGGACCGGGCCCGGTGGCGGCTTTCTCGCGATAGTCCGGCAGGCCCGTGAGGGCGTCGATGTCCTCGATGAAGCGCACACTCTTGGCTTCTTCGGTCATTGCACCGGCCGTCAGTTGTCCAAAACTGAAGTCCTTGGTGAACTTCGTGATGTCGCCCATCACGATGTACTGGTTCTTCTTGTAGTAGGCCGGCACGCCGAAGGTCTGCAGGCTGGCGGGGTAGGCCTTGCCCGGAGCCGGGTAGACAGCGCCCGGCGTCAGGGTCACCACATCACCGGCCGTCGTCGCGTTCGCCGTCTGCCCGGATTCCGTGCGGTTGCTGTAGTCGTAGTCGTAGATGGTCTGGTCGATGCCGAATCCCTCGCCCAGGTCGCCGGCCAGGCGCAGGTAGGCGAAGTCGGTGTCCTTGTGGACCCAGTTGTAGCCATAATAATCCGTATACTGCGGATTGTTGCTCAGCGAGAAGTTGGCGCCGAACTGCTCGGTCTGGGCCACCGTGGCGTCGCTGACGTCGGACTTGTTGTAGTAGCCCGTCGAATGCTCGAAGAGGCCGGTGACCTTCAGCTTGTCGGTGAGCGAGACGTCACCCTTGATCATCTCGTTGTTCGACCATGTGCGATTGTAGGTCAGATAGCCGTTCGAGCCGAGATCCTGGAAATTGACCAGCAGATGGGCGTCGTGGAAATCGGACAGCGTCCCGCTCTGTAGCGTGAGCACGCCCTGGTTGGTGTTGTAGGAGGCGGTGGTCGCGACGGCGGTGAGGCTCCTGGTCTGCTCGAACGGCAGGGAGAGCAGGTTGATCTGGCCGCCGAAGTTCGCCTGACCCAGGTCCGTGGCGTTGCCCGGACCGCGGTCGACGATGACCCCGCCGATCGTCGAGGCGGGGAAGAAGGCCGTGCCGTGGTGGCTGGGACCGTTGGTGTCGGCCCACGCGATCCCGTCGTAGGTGACGTTGTACTGGCCGTCCGCAAAGCCACGCATGGTGATCTTGCCGCCGTCCGACAGGCCCGAGCCATTGGGGTTCGGCTTGGAGACCATCGACGGCGCCATGACCGCGATGGTCGAGAAGTCGCCAACCCGCGGGGCGGCCTCCTCGATGAATTTCCGGGTGATGATCGCCTCGGGCTCCGTTTCGGTGAGCGCCCCGCGCATCGGCGCGACCGAGGTCACAGGGCTCGGCGGGGCCGTGACGACGACCTGCTCTACCTCGAGCTCATCGCGCGGAGGCGCGGTTTCAGCCCGCGCCTGGCCGGGGGATCCAGACGCCGCTAGCGCCAGCACCGACGCTGCAGCAAACAGGACATGCTGCGTACGAACCCGCGTCGTCATCATGTAATCGCCCCTGACCCCAGCCCATTGAATGAGGTTGTCCGCTGACGGGTCTGCCGGGCAACATCAGACGATGCTTAGCCAGAGAGGGTCGATCGCAGGCAAGTGACTGAACTATTACATCGACATGACAGTTACGTGTCGCTCTCCATAACCAATTGAGCTGACTGGATAATAGCAACTCTCAATGTCGATGTTCTGAGGATGGCCTTCAAGATTGAGATATCTCAACATTTCATCTGTTGCGACGCCATGCGCGAGGCCGTACCTGACATGTTTTAGGCAAGCGCGAGACGCCCTGGCGGCTTTCGCCAAACACATGGGACCGGGACCGGGCGCCCGATCTTGCCGGACCCGAGTCCCAAGGGGGCTATCTCACCGGCGTCGATCGAATCTGGCCTTCCCATGCCGAGGCGTCCGCCGTGCATGGGCTGGTGCGGGCGGTCGGGCTCGAACCGACACTCCAGAAGGAAGCAGATTTTAAGTCTGCTGCGTCTACCAATTTCGCCACGCCCGCTTGATTTTATTGG
>NZ_SSMZ01000213.1 GCF_004799395.1 Phenylobacterium sp. | reverse complement strand
CCATCAGGTTGCCCGTCGCTTCGAGGGACGGGAGAGCGCGGCGAACAACCTTGCGTCACATTGCGACGCCCCGGCTGAACCCAAGCTGAACGCGTCCGTCAGGAAACAGCATCTTTCACGGGTGAATCGGCGCCGGCGAGGGCGTCGACCTCTGCGGCGGTGAAGCCCCAATCGAGCAGGGCCTCGCGGTCATGGGCGCCCACCGCCGGCGGCGGGCCCTGGATCGCCCCGGGCGTCACCGAAAAGCGCGGCGCCGGCGCGGGCTGGGTGACGCCGGCGACCTCGACGAAGGTCCGCCGCGCAATGTTGTGTGGATGCTTGGGCGCCTCGTCGAGATCGAGGACCGGGGCGAAGCAAACGTCGGTGCCGTCCATGATCGCGCACCATTCCGCCTGGGTCTTGCCGGCGATGGCGGCGGCCAGTTTCTCGCGCAGCGCCGGCCACGCCGATCGATCCATCTGGGCGGCGAAGGCCGGATCGGTGATCCCGGTCTTCTGCAGGAGCAGGGCGTAGAACTGCGGCTCGATCGAGCCGATGGAGATCCACTTGCCGTCGGCGCACTGGTAGGTGTCGTAGAAGTGGGCGCCGCCGTCGAGCAGGTTCTGACGCCGCTCTTCCTTCCACATGCCCGAGGCCTTGAAGCCATAGAACATGGCCATCAGCGAGGCGGCCCCGTCGCTCATGGCGCAATCGATCACCTGGCCCCTGCCCGTCTCGCGCGCCTGGATCACGCCCGCCAGCAGGCCAAAGGCGAGGTAGAGCGCCCCTCCGCCGAAGTCCCCGACCAGGTTCAAGGGCGGAATCGGCTTTTCCGCCGTGCCGATGGCGTGCAGGGCGCCGGTGATGGCGATGTAGTTCATGTCGTGACCCGCGGCGTTGGCGTAGGGCCCGGTCTGCCCCCAGCCGGTCATGCGCCCGAACACCAGCTTATGGTTGCGCTTGAGGGCCACGTCCGGGCCCAGTCCCAAGCGCTCCATCACCCCCGGCCGAAAGCCTTCGATAATGGCGTCGGCCTTTTCCATCAGCTTCAGGCAGGCCTCGATGGCCGCCGGGCTCTTCAGGTCCAGCGCCACCGATCGGCGGCCGCGGGCAGTTATGTCGGACGGCGCGCTGCCGCGCCCGCCCTTGCGGTCGATCCGCACCACGTCGGCGCCCAGGTCGGAGAGCAGCATGCCGCAGAAGGGGCCCGGCCCGATCCCGGCGAATTCCACGACCTTCAGTCCCATCAGCGGTCCCTGGCGCATCGGCTCACTCCCTTGTCATTGACCTGTATCTAAGGCGCCCTGCCCCGCCGTCAGCCAAGCGCTAGCCGCCGCCGGGCAGCGTCTGCCCGTCGTCGATGATGAACAGGCTCCCGGCGATGGCGGCGCCGGCTGGCCCAGCCAGCATCAGCAGCGCCGCGTCCAGATCGCTCTCCTGCATCAGCCGGCGGCGCGGGAAGCGCTTGATCTGAGCGGCGCCGCCCTCGGTCTCGAACCAGGCGTCGTTGATGCCGCTGGGGATGTAGCCGGGGCCTAGGGCGTTGACGGAGATGCCGCGTCGGGCCCACTCCCGGGCCATCACGCGGGTGATCATCGCCACCGCGGCCTTGGACCCACAGTAGGCCGACAGCCCCGGCAGGTTGGTCTGGGCCGCCACCGAGGCGATATTGACGATGCGTCCCTCGCCCCGCTCCGCGACGCCGGACGCGATCATCAGCCGGGCCGCCGCCTGAGCGGCGAAATAGGTCCCGCGGACATTGACCGCGAAGGTGTCGTCGAAGTGGTCGATGGTCATGTCCAGCGCCATGCCGTCGCCGCCGACTCCGGCGTTGTTGATCAGGATCGACATCGGTCCCAGCGCCGCCTCGATCTCATCGAAGACTAGGGCGATGGAATGGGCGTCCGCGACATCCAGCCGCAGGGCCATGGCCCGATGCCCCTCGCCGGCCAGTTCGCCGGCGATCGCCTCGATCTTGTCCAGTCGCCGGGCCGTCAAGGCGACGGCCGCGCCCTCGCGCGCCAGGACCCTTGCGAAGTGTTCGCCAAGCCCTCCCGACGCCCCAGTGATGACTGCAACCTTTCCTTGCAAAATTGCACCCATCCTCAACCTCCTTAACCCTTCTTGACCTGTCGCTGGCTAAGCTCAGCGTCTATCGTGCTCGTTGAGTCATGTCTTCGGACCAACGCAGGTCCTAGGAAAGGTATTAGATGTCGTCGAGCGTCCAGGCGCGCGTGCTTATCGTCGCGCGCGATGACACCCTGGCGGGCCCTCTCGCCGAAGGGTTGGACCGCCTTGGCTGGCGCACCATCACCGCGCGCGGAAAGTTCGCCGCCGTCACCGCCATCTCCGACCTCCAGATCGAGGGTGCGATCATTGATCTGCGCGGCGTCGGCGAAGAGGCGCTGGGACTGGCGCGGCGCCTGAAGGCGGCCTGCGCGCCGCGCAGGTTGCCGGTCATCGCGATCGGCGATCCGGACCCGATCCTGGAGACCTACGGCTTCGACGTGACGCTTGCCGCGCCCCTGCACCCCGCCCAGGCGGCGATGCGGCTGGAGACGCTGGTGCGGACCGCCGTCGCGGAAGAGGAGTTCGAGCTCCGCACCGAGACCTTCGCCGAGTTCGGCCGCAAGTTCGAACCACCGGAGATCGACGTCAGCCCCTATCGCGTGCTGGCCATCGGAGAACCCGCGCCGCAGTTCCTGGCGCTTTCCAACGCCCTCTTGCGCAACGGCGCCGACGTCGTGGGCGCCTTCACCGCCTACACGGCCTTCGACTATCTGCATGAACGGATCTTCGACGCCGTGGTTCTCTGGGCGGGCGACAACCCGCAGGAAGCGCTGTCGATCGCCGCGGGCCTGCGCCGCAACACGCGCCTCTATCACACGCCGGCCCTGCTCTACATGCGCAAGGAAACCTACGTCACGACGTCAGAGGCCTTTCACCGTGGTCTGTCGGACGTGGCCTCGCCAGAGACGCCGGAGAGCGAGACCGCCCGCCGCGTGGTCGAGCTCGCCCGCAGCTATCGCCGCCAAATGGGTGTGCGCCAGGCGCTCGAGCAGGCCCGCACCTCCGGGCTGATGGACGCCGCCACCGGCCTTTTCACCCGCGACCTGTTCGCCGCCCACCTGGGCCGGCTCGCCCAGGCCGCCAAGACCCGCAACCGCGCACTCAGCGTCTGTGTGCTGAAGGTCGCCGAAAAGCCCGAGCTGAAGGCCGCCCGCGCGGGCGGCTGGCTTGACCGCGCCATCCCGCAGATCGGCTCCATGGTCAGCCGCCTGGTGCGGGTGGAAGACACCGCCGCACGCCTCGGCCCGGAAGTCTTCGCGCTCGCGCTTCCCAACACCCCTGGCCCCAACGGCCGGCTGGCCGGCGAACGGATCGCCGCGGTAATCGGCTGCACCGCCTTCGAGGCGGGGGATGGGAACCCGCCGTTCGTGGTGGAATTCGACCTGGGCGTCGCACCGGTGACGTCAGCAGAATCCGCCGGCCGCGCGCTCGAAGAGGCCGCGGCCCACGCCCAGGGCTTGAAAGCGAGCTGATGTACGGGCCGTCACCCAACGCGCCGGCCTGGACCAACCTCATTCCCCTCGCCATCGTAGCACTGGTGATCCTGCGAAATTCACGCGCCCGGCGGCTGCGGATCGAGGCGATGTGGATCGCGCCGGTCGTCATCATCGCGCTAATCGCCCTGTCCCTCACGTCTCAGGGCATGCCATCGCCGCTTGGCCTGTTGCTGGACGTCGCGGGCGTCGTGATCGGCGCCGGGCTCGGCTGGTGGCGAGCGCGCTTCACCCACATCACCGTGGATCCGGTGACCCACGAGCTCACCAGCCGGGCCTCTCCGATCGGCATGCTGGTCATATTGGTGGTGTTCACCGTCCGGTTCGGCATCCGCGCCTATGCGCAGCAGAACGGCACGACGCTGGGCGTCTGGGCGGTCGCGATTCCGGACGCCCTCCTCGTCATGTCTGTAGGGCTCGTCTGTGCGGGGCGCCTGGAGATCTTCATCCGGGCCAAGCGCCTGCTGAACGAAGCCCGCGCCAAGGCCGGCCTGCCCTAGGCGACTTCGCGCCGGCGGCCTTCCGAAGTCAGGATCTCGGCCAGCACTTCGATCAGCGTGTCGGGGCGGATCGGCTTGGCCAGGTGGTGTTCGGCGCCGGCGGCGCGGGTCGCGGCAATATGCTCGGCGAGCGCATCGGCCGTAAGGGCCACGATCGGGGTCGGCGCGGAGCCCCGCTCGGCTTCCGCCCGGCGGATGGCGCGGATCGCGGTCAGGCCATCGACCTTCGGCATGTGCAGGTCCATCAGGATCACGTCATAGCGCCCAGCGGCCTCGGCCTCGATGGCCTCAGCGCCGTCGCCGACGACTACCAGTTCGACACCCATGGGCTCCAGGATCAGCGACACGACCCGCTGGTTGATCAGATGGTCCTCCGCCAGCAGCACACGGCAGCCGGCCAGCGGCGCGGCGATGTCATCGTCGGTGTCGGCCTCGGTGATCGACGTCAGGTCTGCGGGCGGCAGCGGAATCTCGGCGAAGAAGGTGGAGCCGGCGCCGGGATGCGATTGCGCCCAGACGCGGCCGCCCATCAAGCTGGTCAAGGACGCGCAGATGGCCAGGCCGAGGCCCGTGCCGCCGAACCGGCGGGTTATGGAGGCGTCGGCCTGCT
>NZ_SSMZ01000212.1 GCF_004799395.1 Phenylobacterium sp. | reverse complement strand
GAACATCTTGCGAACATGGAACAAAGCCGGTACGAATGAGTCTCTCGGCGGACGCGGCCCAAGGGTGGGTCGATTGAGCGGGCCGGCAGGCGGAATCGTAGGATAAGGGGCTTGGGAAAAATGACTCAGCCGGTAGCGTTGAAACTCGTGGCACGTGAAGACGGTGATAAGCAGCGCGCTCTGGAAGCGGCGCTGAGCCAGATCGACCGGGCCTTCGGCAAGGGCTCGGTGATGAAGCTGGGCGACAAGGGCAAGATCGTGGAGATCGAGTCGGTGTCGACTGGCTCGCTGGGCCTCGACATGGCGCTGGGCATCGGCGGCCTGCCCAAGGGCCGCATCGTGGAGATCTATGGGCCGGAAAGCTCCGGCAAGACGACGCTGGCCCTGCACGTAGTGGCCGAGGTTCAGAAGGCCGGCGGCACAGCGGCGTTCGTCGACGCCGAACATGCGCTCGATCCGTCCTACGCCCACAAGCTGGGGGTAGACCTGGACGAGCTCCTGGTCTCCCAGCCGGACACCGGCGAGCAGGCGCTAGAGATCACCGACACCCTGGTGCGCTCCGGGGCGGTGGACATCATCGTCATCGACTCGGTGGCGGCGCTGACGCCCAGGGCGGAAATCGAAGGCGAGATGGGCGACAGTCTGCCGGGCTTGCAGGCGCGCCTGATGAGCCAGGCGCTGCGCAAACTCACGGCCTCGATCTCCAAGACCCACACCCTGGTGATCTTCATCAACCAGATCCGCATGAAGATCGGGGTGATGTATGGCTCGCCGGAGACCACCACCGGCGGCAATGCGCTGAAGTTCTATGCCTCGGTGCGCCTGGACATCCGCCGCACCGGCTCGGTGAAGCGCGGCGACGAGATCATCGGCAACAACGTCCGCGTCAAGGTGGTCAAGAACAAGGTCGCCCCGCCGTTCCGCGAGGTCGAGTTCGACATCATGTACGGCGAGGGCATCTCTAAGCTGGGCGAGATCATCGACCTGGGCGTCAAGGCCGGCGTGATCGAGAAGTCCGGCTCCTGGTTCTCCTATTCGAGCCAACGCATCGGCCAGGGCCGCGACAACGTCCGGGAGTTCCTGAAGGCCAATCCGGACGTGGCCAACGACATCGAAAAGGCGGTCCGTGGCGCCAAGGCGGTCATTGAAGAGGAACTCCTCGTCGGCGGCCCCGAGCCCGACGACGAATAAAGCGGCCTCCAGCGGCTCAAGGGTTTCCCTGCCGCGCGCCGCATCCGCGACGGGCCACCCCGCCAGAGGGCCCGTGGCGCGACCCCGCGCCGGCGCGAGGGCATCGGAAGCCAAGGACGTCCGGGTTCGCCCGGGCGTCCTTTTCCCTATCCGGAGCCCTTTTCCTTGTTCGAGCCACCTCAAGTTTCGTAAACGGTCAGCGGCGCCCATCTGGGTGAGATCACCCGAGACCGGGACGGTCATCCGTCGATATCGAAGAAGAGTTGCAATAGCCCAATGCCGAGCGTGAACGAGATCCGCAGCCACTTCCTGGATTACTTCGCCGGGAAGGACCACGCTGTGATCGCCTCGGCGCCCCTGGTGCCGCAGAACGACCCCACCTTGCTCTTCGTCAACGCCGGCATGGTGCCGTTCAAGAACTACTTCACCGGCGCCGAGACTTCGCCCTGGCCGCGCGCGACCTCTTCCCAGAAGTCGGTCCGCGCCGGCGGCAAGCACAACGATCTCGACAACGTCGGCTACACCGCGCGCCACCACACCTTCTTCGAGATGCTCGGCAACTTCTCCTTCGGCGACTACTTCAAGGCCGGCGCGATCGAATACGCCTGGGAGCTGCTCACCAAGGAGTTCGAGCTGCCGGTCGAGAAGCTCCTGGTGACCGTCTACGCCGAGGACGACGAGGCCCATCGCCTCTGGAAGAAGATCGCCGGCCTGCCGGATCAGAAGATCATCCGCATCGCCACGGCCGACAATTTCTGGTCGATGGGCGACACCGGGCCGTGCGGTCCCTGCTCGGAGATCTTCTACGACCACGGCGCTCACATCCCCGGAGGCCCGCCGGGCAGCCCGGACGAGGACGGCGACCGATTCGTGGAGATCTGGAACCTAGTCTTCATGCAGTTCGAGCAGCTGGCGAATGGCGATCGGACCAACCTGCCCAAGCCCTCCATCGACACCGGCATGGGCCTGGAGCGGATCGCCGCGGTTCTCCAAGGCGTGCACGACAATTACGACATCGACCTGTTCCGCGCGATCATCGCCGCCAGCCGCGAGCTGGTGGGCGGTGAGGGTGGGGCGACCAACGGCCCCTCCCATCGCGTGATCGCCGACCATCTGCGCTCGTCGAGCTTCCTGATCGCCGACGGGGTGACGCCGTCCAACGAGGGGCGCGGCTATGTCCTGCGCCGGATCATGCGCCGGGCCATGCGCCACGCCCACCTGCTGGGCGCGGCCGATCCCTTGATGCACCGGCTGGCCCCGACCCTGATCGCCGAGATGGGCGATCACTTCCCGGAACTGAAGCGCGCCGAGCCGGCCATCATCGACACCCTGCGCCAGGAGGAGGAGCGCTTCCGCCGCACCCTGGGCCGCGGCATGAGCCTGCTGGACGAGGCGACCGCCGGTCTCAGCGAAGGCGACGTGCTTTCCGGCGAGACCGCCTTCAAGCTCTACGACACCTATGGCTTCCCGCTCGACCTCACCCAGGACGCGGTGCGCGCCAAGGGCCTGACGGTCGACCTGGACGGCTTCGACGCGGCCATGGCCCGCCAGCGCGACATGGCGCGCGAGGCCTGGACGGGCTCGGGCCAGGTGGCCGCCGCCGGCGAATGGTTCGCCATCCGTGACCGCCTGGGTCCTTCCCAGTTCGTGGGCTACGACGCCATTGAGATCACTGCTGAGCTGCTGGCCCTTGTCGACAGCGGCCGCGAGATCGACGGCGCCACCGTCGGCGCCACGGTCCAGGCGGTGTTCGACCGCACGCCCTTCTACGCCGAGAGCGGCGGCCAGGCCGGCGACCAGGGCGAAATCGAATGGGAGGGTGGCCGGGCCCGCGTCACCGACGTCCAGAAGCAGGCTGGCGACCTCTTCGTGCACGATCTGGAAATCCTCGAAGGCGCGCTCGCGCCCGGCGCGCGCGTGCGCCTGGCCGTCGACGCCGAGCGGCGCGCCCAGACCCGCGCCAACCATTCCGCCACCCACCTGCTGCACGCCGCGCTCCGCAACGTGCTGGGTCCGCACGTGACCCAGAAGGGCCAGATGGTGGACGGCGAACGCATCCGCTTCGACTTCAGCCACGGGGCGCCGGTCACGCCCGAGGAGGTCGACCGCATCGAGGCCGAGGTGAATGCGGTGGTGCGCCAGAACCTGCCGGCCGAGACGCAACTGATGGCGCCCAAGGAGGCGATGGCAGCCGGCGCCATGGCGCTGTTCGGCGAGAAGTATGGCGACACCGTCCGCGTGCTGACCCTGGGGGAGTCGCTGAACGGGCAGGGCGCCTATTCGGTGGAGCTCTGCGGCGGCACCCACGTGGCGCGCACCGGCGACATCGCCCTCTTCAAGGTCGTCCAGGAGCAGGGCGTGGCCGCCGGCGTGCGCCGCATCGAGGCGCTGACCGGCGAGTCCGCCCGGCGCTGGCTGCTGGATCAAGCCGGCGTCGCCAAGGGGCTTGCCGACCAGTTCAAGGTCCCGGTCCTGGAGGTCCCCGCCCGCGTCGCGAGCCTGGAAGCCCAGCGCCGTCAACTCGAGAAGGAGCTTGGCGACGCCAAGCGCCAGCTCGCCATGGGCGGCGGCTCCGGCGGCGGCGCAGCGGCGGGACCGGAGAACATCGCCGGCGTCCAGGTGCTGGCGCGCATCATGGAAGGCGTCGGCGGCAAGGACCTCAGGCCCATCGCCGAGGAATTCAAGAAGCAGATCCCCGACGGGGTCATCGCGCTGATCGGCTCAGCTGAGGGCAAAGCCGCCGTCACCGTTGCGGTCACCGGCTCGGCCCAGGCGAAGTTCAACGCTGTCGAGCTGGCCAAGGCGGCGGTCGCGGCCATGGGCGGGCAGGGCGCGGGAGGGCGGCCCGACTTCGCTCAGGGCGGGGCTCCGGACGGCGCCAAGGCCGGCGACGGCCTGGCGGCGATCAAGTCGGCGCTCGGCGGCCAAGCTTAATCCCCAGAAAACTATACAACCCTCAGGGGCATTCGGTTGGCGTCCGCTATGGGGACGTTATGGTCGAGCTCTGGACCATTTTATGGATGAGTGATGCGTAAGATTCTGATCGCTAGCGCCGCTGCGGCCGGCGTGGCCCTGACTGCCGCCTCGGCCCACGCCACCGATTTCATCCTGAGCTCCTATTCGGTCACGGCGAACATCGACGATCCGACCGGCAACGACGGCCTGACCGTCGACGTGCAGGACCTGCTGACCATCCCGACCGCCACGCGGCGACACGCCGCCGGCCTGAACATCGACCTTGGGGCGCATAACGACCAAGTCTTCGATCTCTTCAGGATTTATACCCCCGAGTCGTCGGTGAATCAGGACGACCTGGGCCCGGTGGACATCGAGGCGACCTTCAATTTCTCGGCGCCAACCCCGAACTCGGGGGCCACCACGGTCAGCGGGGAGACCCAAGGCAATCTGGTGCTCTTCGGCATCTTCCAGAACGGCAGCGTGACCTGGAACGGACCTGGGGTCTTCACCTGGACGGCGCCGGGGTTCAACCAGCCGGGCGTGATGGACATCACCCTCAGCAACGGCACCTTCGACACCGGCCTCTTCGGCCTGAGCGGCGGTTCACGCGGCGGCGACGTCGTCACGGCGACGTTCGACTGGCAGAACGACCCGTTCAATGCCGCCGCCGTGCCTGAGCCGGCTTCCTGGGCGCTGATGATCGGCGGTCTCGGCATGGCCGGCGCGACCCTGCGCCGCCGCCGCGCGACCGCGGCCACCGCCTAGCTCTCAAGCTCTGCGATCAAGCTGCAAAGGCCAGGGGAAACCCTGGCCTTTTTGCTGTCAGACGGTCGCATAGACGCAGATCTTGTTGCCAGCGGCGTCGCGGACATAGGCGCCGTAGAAGCCGTTGGTCGCCTCCGGGGGCCGAAAGCCCGGCGCGCCTTCGTCCGTCCCACCGTTGGCCAGGGCCGCGGCGTAGGCCGTCTCCACCTGATCCGGGGTATCGGTCTTAAAGCCGGTCATGGCGCCGTTGCCGCCCCGCGCCGCCTGGCCGTCGAACGGCTTGCAGAGTCCGACGCCCGGCGCGTCGCCCCTGCCATAGAAGGCCCAGCCGCCCTCGACGGGACCGCGTTCATAGCCGATGGCGCCCAGCACGGCGTCATAGAACGCCACCGCCTGGGCCTCGTCGTTATAGCCGATGGTGATGTAGCCGATGGTCATGTCCGTCCCTTTCCGTTTCCGCCACCACGATACCGGGCGGCGAGAACGAAGCAAGAACAAACCGATGACCCCGTCCGGAATCCGCGACGACCGGTGACGGCTCCTAGGCCGCCAGCGCCTTCTCCAGGTTCGCCGCCACCTTGTCGATGAAGCCCTCGGTGGTCAGCCAGCCCTGCGTGTCGCCGACCAGCAGCGCCAGGTCCTTGGTCATGGCGCCGCTCTCGACGGTGTCGACGCAGACCTTTTCCAGGGTGTCGGCGAAGTGGGCTAGCTCGGGGGTGTTGTCGAGCTTGGCGCGGTGCTTGAGCCCTTGGGTCCAGGCGAAGATCGAGGCGATGGAGTTGGTGGAAGTCGCCTCGCCGCGCTGGTGCTGGCGATAGTGGCGGGTGACCGTGCCGTGCGCGGCCTCCGCCTCCATGATCTTGCCGTCCGGCGTGATCAGCACCGAGGTCATCAGGCCGAGCGAGCCGAAGCCCTGGGCCACGGTGTCGGACTGGACGTCGCCGTCGTAGTTCTTGCAGGCCCAGACGTAGCCGCCCGACCACTTCATGGCCGCGGCCACCATGTCGTCGATCAGCCGGTGCTCGTAGGTGAGGCCGGCTGCCTTGAACTGGTCGACGTAGGCGGCGTCGTACACCTCCTGGAAGATGTCCTTGAAGCGCCCGTCATAGGCCTTGAGGATGGTGTTCTTGGTCGAGAGATAGAGCGGGTACTTGCGCGCCAGCGCGTAGCCGAACGAGGCGTGGGCGAAGTCGCGGATCGAATCGTCGAGGTTGTACATCGTCATCGCGACGCCGGAGCCGGGGTAGTTGAACACCTCGCGCTCGATCTTCTCGCCGTTGGTCCCTTCCCAGGTCACCGTCAGCTTGCCGGGGCCGGGCACCCGGAAGTCGGTGGCGCGGTACTGGTCGCCGAAGGCGTGGCGGCCGATGATAATCGGCTGGGTCCAGCCCGGCACCAGGCGCGGCACGTTCTTGCAGATGATCGGTTCGCGGAAGACCACGCCGCCCAGGATGTTGCGGATCGTGCCGTTCGGCGACTTCCACATCTGCTTGAGATTGAACTCTTTCACCCGCGCTTCGTCCGGGGTGATGGTCGCGCATTTGACGCCCACGCCATGCCGCTGGATCGCCTCGGCGGCCTCGATGGTCACCTTGTCGTCGGTGGCGTCGCGGTGCTCCATGCCGAGGTCGTAATAGTCGAGCTCGATGTCCAGGAAGGGGAAGATCAGCTTGTCCTTGATCCATTGCCAGATGATCCGGGTCATCTCGTCCCCGTCGAGATCGACGACCGGGTTGGCGACTTTGATCTTTGCCATGAGGGGCAGGCGCTCCGCGCGAAACTAGGGTTGGCGCCCTAATAGCCCTCGTCGGCGCGGACGCAAAGGCTGCTGCGGCGCCTTGTGCAGACCGAGGCTATCCGACGCTGCGGGCCGCCGTGTGGCCGAGCTGGGCGAACAGCGCCGCGCGCTCGGTGTCGGAGGCTGTCGAACCGGTCAGGAAGGCGCAGATCGCGTAGCTGCGGCGGTCGGCCAGGGTGAAGATGCTGACGTCGTTGAAGGCCGCGGTCAGCCCCTGGTCCGTCCCGGACGTGCCCATCTTGTGCGCGAAGCGCGCGTCCTTGGGCAGGCCGGCCTTCAGACGGTCCGCGCCGCGCGGCGTGCCGATCATGATGGTCAGGAGCCGCGCCGTGGAGGCCGGCGAGATCAGGCTGCCCTCGTCAAGCTTGCGCAGGAAGCCCAGCATGCCTTCCGGCGTCGCCGAATCCCTGGGATCGGCCATGTAGGCCAGCATGGCCGCGCGACGCTTGGCGGGCGACACCGTCGCCTTGGCGGCGTCGAAGGCCGCTTCGCCCTTCCAGGCGGGACGGAACGAGGCCATGCCGTAGACGTCCGGCTGGATCTCGCGCTCGTAGCGGTCGACGCGGATCTCGGTGACGTTCTTGCCCTGCAGCCAGGACGAGATGGCGCCCGGTCCGCCGATCCGCTTCATCAGCAGGTCCGCGGCGGTGTTGTCGCTGTTGCTGACCGCCGCCTCCAGCAGCTCCTGCACCGTATAGGCGGCCCGCCCGGGCCAGGCGTCGGCGATCGGCGACCAGGCGGGCGACAGGTCCTCCGGCTTGATCGTCAGGGTCTCGCCCAGGCTGAGGCGCCCGGCGTCGACCTCCGACAGGACCGCCGTCCCCAGAGGCAACTTGAAGACGCTCTGCATCGGGAAGGTGCGGTCGCCCAGCCGCACCCAGAATTCACCGCTCTCCAGGTTCATCAGGCCGAAGCCCAGCACCCCAGGCGCTGCGCGCGCGGCGATGGCCGCCACCTCGGTGTTCAACCGCTTCATGTCGAGCCGCGGCGTTCGCGAGGCCGTGAGCGGCCCGCCTTTTTGGCAGCCAGCCAGCACCGCTCCGGCGCCGGCGATCAGCAGTTCGCGTCGGCCAAGGCTTGCGCTCGCCTGCCCAAGCGATTGTAACCAGCCCATGGCTGAAGCCTTCCCTGCCGCACCTGTCATTATCCTGAACGCGCCACAGCTCGCAGAGAACATTGGCGCCGCGGCGCGGGTGATGGCGAACTTTGGCCTGTCCGAGCTGCGGTTGGTCAATCCCAGGGACGGCTGGCCGCAGGAGCGGGCCTGGGCCTCGGCCTCGGGCGCCGACTGGCCGCTGAACGCCGCACGGCTGTTCACCAGCGTCGAGGACGCCATCGCCGACCTGCAGCGGGTCTATGCGACCACCGCGCGGCCGCGCGAGCTGCAGCTGCCGATCCTCACCCCCCGCGTGGCCATGGCCCGGCTCGCCCAGGCCGTGGGCGAGGGCGAGCGCGTCGGCCTCTTGTTCGGCGCCGAGCGGGCAGGGCTAGAGACCGCCGACATCGCGCTCTGCCAGGCGGTGGTCACGCTCCCCATCGACATGAAGTTCCGCTCGCTCAACCTCGCCCAGGCCGTGGCGATCAACGCCTATGAGTGGCGCCTGACCCAGGAAGAAGCCGCGCCGCCGATCTTCCGCGAGGCGTTTCCCCCGGCCGACGGGGCGGCCGTGCTGGGCCTCTTCGAGCATCTGGAGCGCGAGCTGGACGAGGCAGGCTTCTTCCACCCGCCGGAAAAGCGGCCGTCCATGGTCCAGAACCTGCGCTCGGCGCTCGGCAAGGCGCATCTTTCGGTGCAGGAGGTCCGCACCCTGCGCGGGGTGGTGACCGCCCTGTCCCGTGGCCGCGGCCGGGTGCTGGCCAAGCTCGCGAAACAGAAGGCGGAGCGGGGAGAGGTCTAGATGAGCTTTTCAGCCCTTCTGGACAGCCTGCCGATCCCGATCATCCAGGCGCCGATGGTAGGCGCCAGTTTCGACGCCATGACCGTGGCGGTCAGCGAGGCCGGCGGCATGGGAACGTTCGCCGCCGCCACCCTGGCGCCGGACGAGATCGGCCCGGCGATCGAGGCGATCCGTGCGCGCACCGCCGCGCCGTTCGGCGTGAACCTACTGATGGCGCCGCCGGCCAGCCCCACTCCGGCCGAGGTGGATGCGGCCCTGGCGCGACTGGCGCCGTGGTACGCCGACTTAGGGATCGAGGTTCCGGAACATCCCAACCGCTTCTCGCAGGACCTCGGCGCCCAGATCGAGGCCCTGATCCGGGCCGCGCCGACGGTCGCCTCCTTCACCTTCTCGATCCTCACCAGGGCGCAGGTGGCCGCCTTCCACGCCGCTGGCAGCTATGTGGTCGGAACCGCCAACACCGTCGGCGAGGCCAAGGCCTGGGCGGAGGTCGGCGCCGACGGGATCTGCGCCCAGGGCTTCGAGGCCGGCGGCCACCACGCCTACTTCCTAGCTGACATCGAGGCCTCGTCCGTCGGGACCATGGCCCTGGTGGCGACCGTCCTGGAGGCGGTGGACGTTCCAGTGATCGCCGCCGGTGGGATCATGGACGGACGCGGCGTGGCCGCCGCGCTCGCGCTCGGCGCCGGCGCCGTGCAGATGGGTAGCGCCTTCCTGCTGGCGGATGAAGCGACCAACGGAAACACCTGGCAAAAAGCCCTGCGCGAGGCGCCGGACGACGCGACGCGGCTGACGCGGGCCTTTTCCGGCCGCTATGCCCGGGGTCTCGAGAACCGCTTCCTGCGCGAGATGGCGGCGGCGCAGAACGAGGTCCCGGCCTATCCGGTGCAGAACCGCCTGACCCAGGCCATGCGCGCGGCGGCGGACAAGGCGGGCGATCCGGAGATGATGTCCCTGTGGGCCGGACAGGCGGTGACGATGGCCAGGCCCGGCGCGGCCGGCGAGATGGTCAGGCTCTGGTGGGCGCAGGCGCAGCAGACGGCGCAGGCCCTGGCCCTGCGTACCGGCGCCGTTCGACGCTGAATACCGCCTGCCGGAAATCGCGCCCGCCTGGCTTGCCCGCCCAGGCTGCGCGGCCCAACGTCCGGCGGGCGTGGCGGGAGGAATCTGGATGAATCGACGCGAGCTGCTGGCGGTGGCCGGTGTCATGGGCCTGGTTCCGGCGGCGCGGGCCTTTGCGGCGGCTGGCGACCTGCGCAGCGCGGCGCGTGAGGCCTATGTCTATTGCCTGCCGCTGATCGAGATGGCCCAGGCCCGCGCGCGGATGCTGCGTGGCGACCCCGGCGGCCAGCCGGCCGCGATCAACCAGTTCAAGCCGACCCGCAAACTGGCCGGGCCGCAGAACCGCACCATCACCTCGCCCAACAACGACACCCTCTACAACAACGCCTGGCTCGACCTCACCAAGGGCCCGGTGACCCTGGTCATTCCGCCCACCGGCGACCGCTACATCTCGGTGGCGCTGATGAACATGTACTCCGACAACGACGTGATCCTGGGAACGCGGACCACTGGCAACGGCGGCGGGCGCTACACCATCGTCGGGCCCGGCCAGCCTGGACAGGGTCCCAACATCGTGCGCCTGTCGACGCCGCACGGCTGGTGCCTGGGCCGCATCCTGAACGACGGTGAGGCGGATCTGGACGCCTGCCACAAGGTGCAGGACGCGCTCACCTTGCAGGGGCCAACGGGCGCGCCGCCGCCCGCCTATGCGACCCGCAAATCGCCCTGGAACGAGTACTTCGCCTCGGCCCAGCAGCTGCTGATCTCCGACCCGCCGCCGGCCGTCGACGGCATGGCGCTGAAACGGCTGGCGGTGCTTGGGATCGCGCCCCACGGGGGCTTCGATCCGGCGAAGTTCGACGCCGCCGCGATCAAGGAGGTCGAGGCCGGCGTCGCCGAGGCCATTCCCAGCATCGTGCGCGGCAACGCGGCCAACATCGTGCAGGGCTGGAACTATCCGCGCAGCGACATCGGCTATTTCGGCCAGGACTATCTGTTCCGCGCCGGCGTGGCGCTGGGGGGACTGGCAGCCCTGACCCCGCCGGAGGCCACCTACCTGCGCCCCGTCGGCGACAAGGGGCCCGGCTCGCCCCTGAACGGCAGCTACCGCCTGTCCTTCGCGGCCGGCCAGCTGCCGCCGGTCAACGCCTTCTGGTCGCTGACCATGTACGAGGCGACCCTGGACGGGCAGTTCTTCCTTACCGCCAACCCGATCAACCGCTACTCGATCGGTGATCGCACGCCGGGCCTGAGGAAGAACGCCGACGGATCGCTGGACATCTGGATCAGCCGCACCGATCCCGGCGGCGACAAGACCGCCAACTGGCTGCCGGCGCCGACCAGCGGCCCGTTCTCGATCAGCCTGCGGAACTATCTGGCGAAGAATGAACTGCTCGACGGGCGCTGGCGGGCGCCGGCGCTGGTGGTCCTCTGAACTTGACTCCGAGAGGGGCGATGGGCATACACGCCGGCTTCCACGACGCGGGCTTGCCTGCGGTCGCGGATCTATGACGGGTTGACGCGATAGCCGCCGTTGAGATCGCGCTTTCATCTTCGAAAGCGCCGGCTCGGGTCGAAGAAGAGAAGCATATGTCCAAGCGCCATAGCGCCAAGTACAAACTCGACCGCCGGATGGGCGAAAACATCTGGGGTCGCCCGAAGTCCCCGATCAACAAGCGCGCTTACGGCCCCGGCCAACATGGTCAGCGCCGCAAGCAGAAGGTCTCCGACTTCGGCCTGCAGCTGCGCGCCAAGCAGAAGCTGAAGGGCTACTACGGCAACCTGACCGAAAAGCAGTTCTCCAAGATCTACGAAGAGGCCGCGCGCCGTAAGGGCAACACCTCGGAGAACCTGATCGGCCTGCTGGAAAGCCGCCTGGACGCGGTGGTCTATCGCGCCAAGTTCGTGCCGACCCCGTTCGCTGCCCGCCAGTTCGTCAACCACGGCCACGTGCTGGTGAACGGCAAGCGCGTGAACATCCCGTCCTACCGCGTGAAGCCCGGCGATGTGATCTCGGTGCGCGAGCGGTCGCGCAACATGGCGCTGGTGCTCGAAGCCCTGCAGTCGGGCGAGCGCGATACGCCCGAATACATCACCATGGACGGCAAGGCGATGTCCGCCACCTACGTCCGCATCCCGGAACTGGCCGAAGTGCCCTATCCGGTGAAGATGGAACCCAACCTCGTCATCGAATTCTACGCGTCCTAAGCGCCACGACCTCGAAGACGTTGCGAAGGCCCGGGAGCAATCCCGGGCCTTTTGCTTTGCGCGCGCATGTGGCGGAGTGGCGCCATGAATCGCAGGTGCTTCGTTCTGGCCGCCCTCGCGCTCGGCGGCTGCGCGACGATCCCGCCGCCGGCGGTCGCGCCGGGGCCGCTGGGTGAACTCGAACCGTTGTACGCGGTGGAGACCGGCCGCGAAGGCCTGACGATCCGCGTGGCGTCCGGCGGCTGCACGGCCCGGCCCGACTTCACCTTCTATGTGGATCGCCGCGCCGGTGCGGTGAGCCTGGCCTTCGCCCGCAAGCACGTGGACGTCTGCAAGACCGGGCCGGGCCAGGCCGAGGTCGCCTTCACCTGGGCGGAGCTGGGCCTCGCACAACGCACTTCGGTCTTCCTGCTCAATCCCGTGGCCAGCCGATAGCCGCGCAAAGCCTTGGCAAGAGGCCAAGGTTGCGGTCAGGTCGCCTCCGAACGCGTCGGGGATTCCATGAAGCTCTTCATCGCCACGGTGGCCGCCGCCATGACTCTATCTGTCGCCCACGCCGAGATCCTGACGCCCGAGCGGGTGTTCGCCAGCCCCGACCTCTCCGGGCCGCAGGCGCGCGGCGTGGCGCTCGCGCCCGACGGCTCGGCGGTGACCTATCTGAAGGCCAAGACCGACGACGTTGACGTCAATGACCTGTGGATCGCCGACGTGAAGGGCGGTGAGCCGCGCGTGCTGATCGACGGTCGCGCGCTGACGGACGACCGCCACCAGCTTTCCGAGGCCGAGAAGAGCCGGCGCGAACGGCTGGGTCTACGCAGCCGCGGCGTCGTTGAGTACCACTGGGACGACGAGGGCAAGTACATCCTGGCCCCGGTGCAAGGCGATCTGTGGCTCTATGAGCGGGCCAGCGGCGCGGTGCGGCGGCTGACCAACACGCCGGGCGACGAGATCGACGGCAAGATCTCGCCCAAGGGCGGCTACGTCTCCTACGTCCGCGACGACAACCTCTACCTGATGCCTTTGGCGGGCGGCGGGGCGGAGCGGGCGCTGACCGCCGGCGGGACCGAGCTGAAGAGCTGGGGCACGGCGGAGTTCATAGCCCAGGAGGAGCTGCACCGCTTCACCGGCTACTGGTGGTCGCCGGACGAGACCAAGATCGCGCTCACCCACGTCGACCAGTCCGGCGTCGACGTCATCGACCGCGTCGATATCGGCGCCGAGGGCGGGACGATCGTCCATCAGCGCTATCCGCGCGTCGGCCGGCCCAATGCGATGGTCGAGCTCTATGTGGCCGACGTGGCCACTGCGACCCGCGTGAAGGTCGACCTGGGCTCCAGCGCGGACATCTATCTTGGCCGCGCCAACTGGGCGAAGGACGGCAAGACGCTCTACGTCCAACGCCTGACCCGCGACCAGAAGCGGCTGGACCTGCTGGCGGTCGATCCGGGCACCGGGGCCAGCCACGTGATCCTCACCGAGACCAGCCCGCACTGGGTGAACCTGAGCGAGGACATGAAGCCGCTGAAGGACGGCTCATTCCTGTGGTCGTCGGAGCGCGACGGCAACAAGCACCTCTATCTCTACACCGGCGACGGCGCGCTGATCCGCCAGATCACCCACGGCGACTGGCCGGTGGCCGACCTGGAGGGGATCGACGAGGCGCGCCATCTGGCGATCTTCGCCGCCAGCAAGGATTCCCCGATCGAGCGGCGGCTCTATGAGGTCTCGTGGGCGAACCCGGGCGAGCCCAAGGCCCTGACGCCGGCCGGCGGCTGGTGGACGGCGGACGTGGCCAAGAAGGGCGGCGCCTTCGCCGGCAGCTATTCCGATCCCAGGACCCCGCCGCGGACCGGCTTTTACAAGGCCGACGGGACCCTGGTCCGCTGGATCGAGGAGAACCCGCTGAAGGAAGGCCATCCGTTCTGGGCCTATCGCGACCGCCTCAGCATCCCGGAGTTCGGGACCATCAAGGCCTCCGACGGGCAGGCCCTGCACTGGATGATGCGCAAGCCCGCGGGCTTCGATCCGGCGAAGAAGTACCCGGTGATCGTCCAGGTCTATGGCGGTCCGGCCGGGGCGATGGTGGAGAAGCATTGGGCCTCCCCCGCCGACCAGGTGTTGCTGGACGCCGGCTACATCCTGTTCTCGATCGACAACCGCGGCACGCCCAACCGCTCCGTGGCCTTCAAGACCGCGCTCGACCGCAAGACCGGCGGCCCGGACGTAGAGGATCAGCTGGCGGGCGCGGCCTATCTGAAGACGCTGCCCTTCGTGGACGGCGACCACCTGGGCGTAACCGGCTACTCCAACGGCGGCTACATGACCCTGATGTTGCTGACAGTCCCCGGCAGTCCGTTCTCGGCGGGGGTGGCGGGCGCGCCGGTCACCGACTGGACGCTCTACGACACCGCCTACACCGAGCGCTACATGGGGACGCCCGCGGACAATCCGGAGGGCTACCGAAACAGCCAGGTGATCTCGCGGCTGGCGAACCTGAAGCCGGGTAGTCTGCTCTTGATCCACGGCATGGCCGACGACAACGTGATCTTCGAGAACTCGACGCGGGTGCTCTACAGCCTGCAGGCCAAGGGCATCCCGTTCGAGATGATGACCTACCCGGGCCTGCGCCACCGTACCGGCTGGACCTCGCGGCCGATGATCCACCGAACCCACGCCACGCTCGACTTCTTCGACCGCAAGCTGAAGCCCCCACACTGACGGAAATGGGTTATGCGAACAGCTCCACCATCCAGGGCGGCACGCGCTTGGGCCGGCCGGTGGCCTGTTCGATCAGCACCCAGGTGGTCTTCACCTGGGCGCACATGGCGCCGTCCTCGGCGTCGATGCGGATGAAGCGGTCGAAGCGCGGCCCCTCGGCGGCGTCGGAGACCCAGGTGCGGCCATGGCCTACGTCTCTGGGCATCAGTGCGCGGCGGTAGTCGATCTCGTGGCGCAGCGCCACCCAGGCCCAGGTCGCCTGCACTTCGGCCGGCGCGACGCTCTGCCAGTGGGCGACGCCCAGGTCCTGCGCCCAGCGCAGATAGACCACGTTGTTCACATGGCCATTGTCGTCGATGTCGGAATTGGTGGGCTGGAAGGTCAGCCGGAAGACCTTGCGCCCGGGCGGCGGCTCAAGCAGCGCGCCCGAAGCCATCAGGCCGCCAGCAGGCCCTTTTCGTCGAGCAGGGTCTTCAGTTCGCCCGACTGGAACATCTCGCGCACGATATCGGCCCCGCCGACGAACTCGCCCGCCACATAGAGCTGCGGGATGGTCGGCCAGTCGGAGAAGGTCTTGATGCCGTCGCGCAGCGGGTCGCTCTGCAGGACGTTGACGCCCACGAAGTCGGCGCCCAGGTGGTCGAGGATCTGCACGACCTGGGCGGAGAAGCCGCACTGCGGCTGTTCCGGCACGCCCTTCATGAACAGCACGACCGGATGCTCTTCCACGGTCTTGGCGATGAAGGCGTGGACGGGGTTGGCGGCGGTCGTGTCGGTCATGGTTCGGCCCTTCGGCGCAAATTCGTCGTCCCAGAGCTAGGGAGCCGAGCCCCATAGGTCAAGTTCTTGGCGGGTCAAGCCGGGGCGGAGGTCTCGAGCGCGAGCGCATGGAGTTCGCCGCCCATCCGGCCCTTCAGCGCGGCGTAGACGAGCTGGTGCTGGCGCACGCGGGGCAGGCCCGCGAAGGCGGTCGAGACGATCCTGGCCTTGTAGTGGTCGCCGTCGCCCGCCAGGTCCTGGACCTCGATCTCGGCGTCGGGGAACCCCTCGCGCAGGATGGTCTCGAGTTGGGCTTGGGCGATGGGCATGGCGGTGGCTTAGCGCCGGCGCGGCAGAAGCTCAATCGAAGACCCAGAGCAGGCTGAGACCGAAGGCGCCCATCAGGGTCCCCGCGGCGCGGTCCAGCGGCCGCTGGGCGCGGGCATAGGCCCCCGCGGCGCGGCGGGTGGAGAACAGCCAGGCCATGGCGCTCTGCCACGCCTGGCAGGTGACGATGCAGATGGCGACCGCGCTCGCCTGCACCCAGACCGGCGTATGCGGGCCGACGTAGGCCGAGAAGATGCTGGCGAAATAGAGCACCGACTTGGGGTTGGTCATGTTCACCGCGAACCCCTGCCAAAAGGCGCTCCGCCAACTGAGCCCTGGCGCCGGGCCATCCGGCGCGTCGGCGCCTTGGATCGGCGTGCTCCAGAGCCGCCAGGCGAAGTAGAGCAGGTAGAGCCCGCCGCCGACGCGCAGGATCTTGTAGAGCCAGGGCGCCGCTGCCAGCAGGGCCGAAAGGCCCACGGCGGCGAGCGCGCACCAGACGATGCAGCCCAGCGTCGTGCCCAGCCCCGAGGCCTCCGCCACGTTGCGCCCATGCTTCATGCCGAACCGCATCAGCATGAAGTTGTTCGGCCCCGGCACGATGCAGGTGGCGATGCTGACCGCGAACAGCGAGGCGAGCGAGATGAGGTTGGCGTCCAGGGTTCAACTCCCCACCCGGGTGAATTCCATGACCCAGTTCACTTCCCAGGTGCGTCCCTCGTCGTAGGAGAACGCCTGCGACCAGCGTGCGGCGCGGTCGTGGCTGTGGCTCCAGTGGAAGGCCACCTTCACCGGGCGCCCATCGTCGAGGTCGACGCCATAGAACCGGCCCTCGCCGCCCTCGAAGCGGCCATGCACAGGCTCGCCCACCAGGCCGTCGGTCGAGCTGACCCAGTGGATCGACCAGGTGCGCCTGGCGATGTCGAAGCTGCGGAAGGCCACGCCCTGCGATCGTCGCGCGGGCATGTCGTTCTCCTCGACATTGCACAGCCCGCCCATCAGGCCGCGGCACTGGGCGGTGCCGAAGAACTCCAGCCAGTCCTCGCAGTGGACGCCGCGGCGCTTCAGCAGGCGGTGCTGTACCGCCCACTGGCCGTAGAAGAAGTCGAAGTCGTGCCGGCCGTCCTTGACGATCGCGATGGCGTTCATGGTCCTGCCCTCAGAATGCAGGACCGGCTTAGAGGGGGCCTGCTGACAGCTTCATGTCAGCAGGCTGTCGGCGGGTGGTCTCCAGGCATGACAACGCCGCGACGGGGGCTCCTAAGACCACCGTCAACGACAGCCACATGGTCCGGCTGGGGCCGTGTCCGGCCGACCTCGAGCCTGGTCAGATGCGGCGCCTCGGCGGGCCGATCCTCGACACAGGCGAGGCCGCGCGGCTTCGTGAAGACTCCGGAGACGCAGCTCCCTGAAGAGCCATACGCGCCTGGGTCCGCTATGGGTCGAACGCGGCCGTCGGGGCCACGGCCGGAAGCGGACCTCGCTCAAGACCCTATGGAGGACGGCCAGTCAGCTTGGCGGCGCCTCTGGTCCGTCGATCTTGGTGAGGCCTGGGCCGGCGAGCGCATCCAGGTCCCGGTTCCCGTCGTCGGGCCCGACCATGCTGACATTAGGGTGGCAGCAGCGCCTGGTTAGGAAGAGGCCATCGGCTGAGAAGGTCCGCCCATGATCGCTCCCCAATGTGCCGGGCCCGTCCGTGCCGTCGCCGTCGTCGTCGCACTGAGTTTGTTGACGCCCGGACCGTCGGCTCAAGCGGCCCAGACATCCGACCTCAGCGGGCTGCACGCCTTCGACCTGCGGGTCGGCAAATGGAAGATCCAAAACCGGGTTCTGAAGCAGCGGTTGGCGGGGAGCCATGACTGGCTGGAATACGACGGCGCCCAGACTTGGAGGTCGGTCTTGAACGGCTATGGCAATGCTGACGACACGTTCCTCAACAAGCCGGGCGGAGCCTACAGCGGCGTCACCTTGCGCGCCTATGATCCGAAGACCGGGCAATGGGCGATCTGGTGGCTCGATGGCCGCACGCCGACGGCAAAGCTCGACCCGCCGATGATCGGCCGTTTCGCCAAGGGTGTGGGAACCTTCTACAACGATGACAGCCTGCGCGGGAAACCGATCAGGGTCCGGTTCATCTGGTCGAAGATCACCCGCAACTCGGCTCATTGGGAACAGGCCTACTCGCCCGACGGCGGAAAGACCTGGGAGACCAACTGGATCAGCGACTTCACGAGGATTGGCTAGGCTGACTCTCCGAACTTCCCCTTTGGGTCGAAGGCGGACATTTCGAACCTTCGACAACCGCCCCTTCCGAGCCTTAAATCCATGGCGACTTGTCAGCGGCGGGGCGATTGCTGCAGCATTGGGTTCGGGGTTCACCCGGGGGCGTCTCAATGAAGCTGTTCATCACAATCGCCGCGCTGGCGGCGTTGAGCCTTGCCGCGCCCGCCGGCGCCCGGGCGCAAGGCCAAGGCGCACCGGCCCAAACTCCACAGGCGCGCGCCGACGCGCTCTTGGCGGCCTACACGCCCAACCGACCCGGCCTGGCGGTGCTGATCGCCCGCGGCGGCCAGGTGATCTACGAGCGCAATCTGGGCGCCGCGGACCTGGAACATGGGATCTCGGTCACGGCCGCGTCGCGCTTCCACGTGGCCAGCGTCTCGAAGCAGTTCACCGCCTTTGCGATCCTGCAGCAGGTCAAGGCCGGCAAGGTCGACCTGGACGCCGATATCCACACCTACCTGCCGGAACTGGCCGACTTCGGCGCGAAGATCACCGTCTCCGACCTGATCCACCACACCAGCGGCCTGCGCGACCAGTGGGATCTGGAGGTCCTGTCCGGCACGTCCATGGACAGCCTGATCCGCCAGAAGGCCCTCGTCGCCATGGCCGCCAATCAGAGGGGGCTGAACTTCGCCCCCGGTACGGACTACCGCTACAGCAACACCGGCTATGCGCTGCTGGCCGAGGTCGTCGCCCGCACCTCCGGCGTGCCGTTCGCCCAGTACATGCGAGAGCATATTTTCGCCCCTCTGGGGATGAACGATACCCTGATCTACGACAATGCCCGCGACATCCTGCCGAACCGGGCGATGAGCTATTCCGTCGATGCCGCAGGCGTCACCCATCTGGCACGGCTGAACTACGCCAATTACGGGGCGACCAGCCTGCACACCACGACCCACGACCTCTTGAAATGGTCGCGAGAACTGCTGCATCCGGCGGTGTTCGACCCCGCCCTCGTACGAGCCGCCGAGCAGCCCGGGCGCCTGCGTGACGGGACGCCCATGCGCTACGCCTTCGGCATGGAAGCCTCCACGGTGGGCGGTCACCGGGCGCTGACCCACAGCGGGGCCGATGCCGGCTACCGCAGCCTGATCGCCAGCTTCCCGGCGGAGGACGCCAGTCTCGTGGTGTTCTCCAACGGCGCCGCCAACGTCGGCAAGATCGGGGCGGACCTCGCCGAGATTTTCCTGGGGCCAGCCCCGCCGCCGCCGGCCCCGGCCGCGCCGGATCCGGCGCGAATGGCGAGGCTCGCGGGCGTCTACGTCAATGACTGGGGTCCGGGGTTCGAGCTCAAGGCGGACGGCGGCAAGCTGTACCTCCAGCCCGCCGGACCGCGCGCCGAGGCCGTCCTGCTGCCCGATGGCGGCTTCTATGTGGGCGCGCCGGACAACCGCTTCACCGTGCGGGCGGACGGTGCGCTGGTGGAGCATGTGGCGACCGGCGGCTCGACGGTGGTCCACCGCAAGGTGGTGCGCGCCGCGCCGAGCGCGGCCGAACTGGCGGCCCTGGCCGGGACCTATCACTCCGACGAACTGGACGTGACCTACAAGGCGGTGGTGTCCGGGACGGGGCTGATGCTGACCAGCCTGCGCGCCGACCCGCTCGTGTTCCTCCCGGCCGACGCGGACCACTTCGAGAATGAACGCGAGCGGCTGGGCGTGCTGCGCGACTCCAGCGGCCGGGTCACAGGCTTGAGTCTCGCGACCGGCCGGGTGCGCGACCTGCGCTTTGCCCGCGTCGGCTGAACGCGTCCCTGCGTCGCCTTAGGTTAGCCGGGCGTCGACCACAGCCCGCTCCAGCGTCGAATGCAGACGCCGGAAAGGTCCGCCAGGGGCGGTGGTTCCCGGCGGCCCCGGGCGCGAAATCGCCGGCGCCCTGGCGGCGAACGCGGCGCCGGGCCCGGTCGCATCGGGAACAACCTTCGCTTTGAATGCTTACGCTGGCTCAGATGGGAGGCTTGGGCCGTGCTGTTGGAAACGGGTTCGACTTGCTGGCGGCGCGAGACCAGCGCGCGGGCGGCGCTGATCGTCGACATGGCGGAATATTTCGACGCCGCGATGGCCGCCATGCGCCGGGCCAAGCACACCGTCCACCTGCTCAACTGGGCTTTCGAGCCTCAGACGCTTTTCCATCCGCAACCGGGCTGCACCGGGCCCGAAGATGACCGTATCGCCAACTTCCTGAAGCGTCTGTCGAAGGACAACCCCCGCCTCGACGTCCGCATCCTGTGCTGGCAGTCGGCCCTGCCCGTGGCCGCGACCCAAAACTGGTTCCCGCTGGCTGACCGCAAGACCTTCGCCGGCAGCGCGGTGAAGTTCGTCCTGGACGGCAAACTGCCCATGGGCGCCTCACATCACCAGAAGGCGATCATCGTCGACGACGCCATCGCCTTCTGCGGCGGCGGCGACATCGGGCCCGACCGCTGGGACACCCACCATCACCTCGACGACGATCCGCGCCGGGAGAAGACCAAGCACGCGCACGGCAACGCCAAAAAGGACTTCGACAGCCGCCACGAAGTCATGGGACTGGTGGAAGGCGCGCCGGCGAAAGCGCTTGGCGCACTTTTTCGCGAACGCTGGGCGCGCTGCACCGGCAAAACGCTGACCGAGCCGCCCAAGGTGCGTCCGGCCTGGCCGTCTCGGGTCAAGCCGCAGTTCAACGCCGTCGAAGTCGGCCTGTCACGCACCCACGGGGCCTGGAAGGATCACCCTGAAGTCCGCGAGGTCGAGCGCCTGCACCTGGAGTCCATCGGACAAGCCAGGCGCTGCATCTACATGGAGAACCAGTACTTCACCTCGCCTCTGATCGCCGCGGCGCTGGCGCGCCGTCTGCAGGAACGGGACGGACCCGAAGTCGTGCTGATCGGCACGGAACACTCGCCCAGCTACTTCGACCAGGCGACCATGGACCGCACGAGGGTGAAGTTCATCGAGTCCCTCAACCGCGCTGACAAACACAGCCGCTTCCGGGCCTATAGTCCGGTCACCACCCTGGGCCGGATCATCATCGTCCACGCCAAGCTGACGATCATCGACGATCGCCTTCTCAGGATCGGCTCGGCCAACATCAACAACCGTTCGATGGGCTTGGATACCGAATGCGATCTGAGCTTCGAAGCCGCCGGACGCGCCGGGACCGGCAACCGCGCGGAGATCGCCCGGCTTCGCACTCGACTGCTGGCTCACTGGCTGGGTTGCGACGACGCCATCGTTGACACGGCGCTTCGCAAAGCCGGCGGCGTCGGGGCAGGTCTCGAGGCCCTGCGCAACGCCGGCTACGCGCGATTGCGTCCGATCGAACTGCCGCCGGTGAAGGGCCTCGCCGAAGTGATTTCGGCCTATCACCTCGGCGACCCTTTCTCGCCGGCCGATGGCTGGCGGCCGTGGCGGCGAAAGGTCCAATCCGAGAGCGCCGCCAGGCGGGGCCGCGACGCGATGAAATGATAGCTGAGCCCGCCGCCTTGGAAGGTCCGCAACGGGTCGCGCCGATCCGAAGACGAGCCTCGCGGCGCCGGTCAGTTCGGGTCTGAGGTCGCACACACGGCGGCGCGGGTGCCGCCGGATCGGTTTTCGTTTGCGCCGCTGGTGAAGGCCGCGAAGGATGCGCCCAACGGAAAAAGGGGAGGCGCATCATGCGGCTAATTTCGACACTGATCGCTCTGCTGCTGGCGCCGGCTGCGGCCCTGGCTCAGCCGGCGCCGAAGGAAATCCCGTTCACGGCCAGCGACTTCCTGAAGTTGCCGGGGGACATGCATCTGGGCGAGGTGGCGGGCGTGGCGGTCAACGCCCAGAAGCACGTCTTCGTCTTCCAGCGCGGGAACACCAGCGGCCCGGCCTATGGCGCGGCGGCCTCGCAGCTCCTGGAGTTCGGACCGGACGGGCGGTTCATCCGCGAGATCGGCAAGAACCTCTACGCCTGGTCCTTCGCCCACGCCGTGCGGATCGATCCGGCGGGCAACATCTGGGCCGCCGACAAGGGCTCGGACATGGTCATCCGCTTCAATCCGGCCGGCAACGTGACCTGGGTGTTCGGTCGCAAGCCCGAGGCGGCCGACGAGGGCGCCCACCCGCTGGAGCATCCGCGCCCGCCGCTGCCGGCGGTCGACGGTTACTTCCGCCAGGTCACCGACATGACCTGGGACAGCCACGGCAATACCTACATCAGCGACGGCTACATCAATTCCCGCGTGGCCAAGATCGACCCAGATGGCCGCTGGCTGACCTCCTGGGGGAGCCCGGGCGGCGAGCCCGGCCAGTTCAACACCTTGCACTCCATCGCCGCCGACGCGCAGGACCGGATCTATGTGGCCGACCGCGGCAACCGGCGCATCCAGGTGTTCGACACCGCCGGAAAGCTGTTGAAGATCATCACGATCGATGTCCCGGCGCCGGCGGACGCCCAGCCCGCCATCGGCCCGAAACCCAGCGCGCCCGGCCCAAACGGCTATGCTGGGAACAAGACGATGACGCCAGGGTCGCCCTGGACGCTCTGCATCACGCCCCCGGTGAACGGCCGCCAGGTGATGTTTGTCTCCGACGCCTATCCGGGGCGTGTCTACAAGCTCACCCTCGACGGCCAGGTGCTGGGTTGGCTCGGCCGGTCGGGCAAGCAGTTGAAGGAGTTCGGCTGGATCCACGAGATCGCCTGTCCGTCGGAGAACGAAATCTATGTGGCCGAGCTGTTGAACTGGCGGCTGCAGAAGCTGACCCTCGCGCCTTGACCCTGTGACGCTGCCCCCGAGGATGCGGTCAGGCTGGCCTTCGTCCCTGCCTGAAGGCCCGAACCGGAGCGCCTTCCGGATGGAAACCTCGGCTGAGAGCCTCTAACCTCTCTCGGGTCGGACCTCGATGGAGGAGGCGTGAGCGCCATGCTGAGCTGGCAAGTGGGCCGGGTGAAGATCACCCGTATCGTCGAGATGGATTTGCCGGTGCCGGCCGTGTTCATGCCGCAGGCCACGCCCGAGGCGCTGCGCAAGTCGGCCTGGCTCTATCCGCACTTCGTCAGCGAGGACGACGCCACCCTGATGCTCAGCATTCACGCGTTGCTGGTCGATGCGCCGGGGCTGAAGCTGGTCGTCGACACCTGCATCGGCAACGACCGGCCGCGCGAGATCACCGGCGGCGAGCCCTTGGCGACGCCGTTCCTGGAGCATCTTGGGGAGGTGGGCTGGTCGCGCGACGGCGTCGACGCCGTGGTGTGCACCCACCTGCATACCGACCACGTCGGCTGGAACACCATGCTCGAGAACGGCAAGTGGGCGCCGACCTTCCCGAAGGCCCGCTACCTCATCGGCCGTCAGGAATACGAGTTCTGGAGCGGCCACAATGACGAGGAGCAGCAGGCGATGATGGGCGACAGCGTCAAGCCGATCTTCGACGCCGGCCTCGCCGAGCTGGTGGAGCTGGA
>NZ_SSMZ01000211.1 GCF_004799395.1 Phenylobacterium sp. | reverse complement strand
GGAGACCATCGAGCGTCTGGACGCCGGCACGCTGAGGGTCGCCAGCCGCGAGGCAGACGGCGCCTGGGTCACCCACCAGTGGGCCAAGCAGGCGATTCTGCTGTTCTTCCGCCTCACGCCCAATTCGCTCAGCCAGGCCGATGCGCCGGGCCCCTACTGGGACAAGATCCCGCTGAAGACGGCCGGCTGGGACGCTGCGCGCTTCGAGGCGGCCGGTTTCCGCGCCGTCCCCGGCAGCATCATCCGCAAGGGCGCCTTCCTGGCGAAGGGCGTCATAGCCGTCCCCTCCTTCGTCAACATCGGCGCCTACGTCGGCGAAGGGACCATGGTGGACGGCTGGGCCACGGTCGGCTCCTGCGCCCAGATCGGCAAGCACTGCCATCTGTCCGGCGGCGTCGGCATCGGCGGGGTCCTCGAGCCCCTGCAGGCCAACCCGACCATCATCGAGGACAACTGCTTCATCGGCGCCCGCTCCGAGGTCGCCGAGGGTGTGATCGTCCGCGAGGGCAGCGTGCTGTCCATGGGCGTCTACCTCACCTCGACCACGCCCATCGTAAACCGCAAGACCGGCGAGGTGACCACCGGCGAGGTGCCGCCCTATTCGGTGCTGATGTCCGGCTCCCGCCCCAACGCGGTCGACCCGACTCTGCCGTCCACCTACTGTGCGGTGATCATGAAGACTGTGGACGAACGGACGCGTTCGAAGACCAGCATCAACGAACTGCTGCGAGATTAGCGGCTCCGCGCCTACCTCCTTCCGCGAAGCGGGGGAGGTGAAGCGGGGAGGTAAGGCGGTCGAATATCACCGGCTCCGCGCGGTCTGGGTATCGACGTAAGGCGCGCCGTCCTTGTGCCGGTATTCGAGCTCGCCCTTTTTCAGGGTCAGGTCGATGTCGGGATAGTCGCAGGCGTCCTCGCCCTCCCGCCGCGACCCCACTTCCAGCAAGACGGCCTCCTCCGAGGAGCGGTTCTGCAGGTGATGGCCGTTGGGCGCGCCGGCCGGGAAGCCGGCGCAGTCGCCGGCGCGCAAGACCTGCTCCCCCTGGTCGGTGACCAGCACCACCTCGCCGGAGACCACCCAGACGAACTCGTCCTCGGCGGTGTGCCAGTGCCGCTGGCTCGACCAGACGCCGGGCGCGAGGCGCTGCAGGTTGACGCCGAACTGGGTCAGGCCGGCGGCGTCGCCCAGCTTCCAGCGTTTGCGCTCCAGGCAGGGCGCGTCGTAGGGCGGCGGGTAGCCGGTTCCAAAACGGGTGGGCGCGGCGTCGATGTCGATCTTGGGCACGGGGTCATTCCGGTCTAGGACGGGGCCGAACTCTACCAAACGCGAGGCCGGGGGCGAGCTTGATCGACGCGATCAACCTGACGAAAGAGCTGATCCGGGCGCCCTCGGTGACGCCCGCCGACGCCGGCGCCATGGACATTGTCGAGAAAACCCTCGCCGGCCTGGGCTTCGCCTGCCGGCGGATGAAATTCGGCGAGATCGAGAACCTCTACGCCCGCTATGGGACCGAGGGTCCGAACCTCTGCTTCGCCGGCCACACCGACGTGGTGCCGGTGGGCGACGCCGCTGCCTGGAGCCAGGGCGCATTCGACGCCGCCGTGGTCGATGGCGTGCTGGTGGGCCGCGGCGCCGTCGACATGAAGAGCGCCATCGCCGCCTTCGCCGCCGCCGCGTCCAAGGCCGTCGCCGCCGGCAAGGTGAAGGGCTCGCTCTCCTTCCTGATCACCGGCGACGAGGAGGGCGTGGCCACCCACGGCACGAAGATGGTGGTCGAGGCCCTCGACCTCGAAGACGAGGCCATCACCCACTGCGTGGTCGGCGAACCGACGTCTAGCGAGACCTTCGGCGACATGATCAAGGTCGGCCGCCGGGGCTCGATCAACGTCGACATCGCCGTGACGGGGACGCAAGGCCACGTGGCCTATCCGCACCGCGCGTCCAATCCCGTGCCGGTTCTGCTTCGCCTTTTGCTGCAGCTGCAGGAGCGCAAGCTCGACGAGGGCTATCCGGAGTTCCAGCCGTCGAACCTGGAGATCACCCAGATCGACGTGCCCAACACCGCCACCAACGTGATCCCCGGCGTCGCCAAGGCGCGGCTCAACATCCGCTTCAACCCCAACCACACGGGCGACGACCTGGCCCGATGGATCGAAGGCGAGGCGGAGTCCGAGGGCCGCGGATTCTCCGGGACCATCGCGGTAACCCCGCAGATCAGCGGCGAGGCCTTCCTGACCGAGCCCGGACCCTTCACGGATGTGGTCGCCGCCGCCGTCCGCGACATCGCCGGCCGCGACCCGGAGCTTTCCACCACCGGCGGCACCTCAGATGCCCGGTTCATCCGGGCCCTCTGCCCGGTGGTCGAGCTGGGCCTGGTCGGCAAGACCATGCACCAGATCGACGAAGCCGCCCCGGTCGCGGAGATCCTGCAGCTGCAGGCCGTCTACGAGCGCCTGATCGAGCGGTATTTCGAGGCGTTCAAAGAAGAATAGCCTCCTTCTCCCTCGGGAGAAGGTGCCGCCCGAAGGGCGACGGATGAGGGGTGAGCCAGGGCTTTCAACCCCACTTCCGACCTGCTTCGCAGGCCACCTTCTCCCGAGGGAGAAGGCTATTGGTTCTCGTAGCTCACGCCCGTCAGGTACAGCCCGTCTGCCGGCGCCACCTGCCCACATGCTCGCCGGTCCTTCGCCTCCAGGGCGGCCCTCAGGTCGTCCGCCGTCCAACGGCCCAGGCCCACCTCGGCGATCGAGCCGGTCATCGATCTCACCTGCCGGTGCAGGAAGCTCCGCGCCTCGAAGATCAGCACCACCTCGTCGCCAACCCGCGCCACAGTCGCAACGTCGAGCGTTTTCACCGGCGACTTCGCCTGGCAGGCCACGTCGCGGAAGGTGGTGAAGTCGTGGTTTCCGACCAGCGCCCGGGCGGCGGCGTGCATGGCCTCGGCGTCCAGGGGGTTCTTCACATGCCAGACATGGCCGCGCTCCAGGCCCGGTGGGCTGGTCCGGTTGAGGATGCGGTAGCGGTAGCGCCGCTCGGTCGCAGAAAAGCGCGCGTGCCAGCCCTCCGGCGCCACCGACGCCTCCAGGACCACGATCGGCTCGCCGCGCAGGTGGGCGTTCAGCGCGTTGCGCACGGTCTCGGCGGGCCAGTCCTTCTCCAGGTCGATATGGGCCGCCTGGCCGGTCGCATGCACGCCTGTGTCAGTGCGTCCGGCGGCGTGGACCCGCACGGTCTCGCCGCAGAAGGCGCTCACCGCGCGCTCCAGCGAGCCCTGCACCGTCGGCTGGCCGGCCTGGGCCTGGAAGCCGTTATAGGGGCCGCCATCGTACTCGAGGGTGAGTCGGAAGCGGGGCATCAGCCGAGCATCGTCCCGGCCGCCACCGGCGCGCCGTTCAGGAAGACGCCTGCGTCCTGCGGCCCGCGCCCCTCGCGCTGCACGCGCAACAGCCGCACAGCGCCCTCGCCGGTCCCCACCAGCAGCCGGTCGTCCAGCACCTGGCCGGGCGGGCCGTCCACGTCCTCGAAGGCCGAGAGCAGGGCCTTCACCCTGACCGGACCCCTGTCGGAGGGCAGCAGGAACCAGGCGCCCGGGAAGGGCGAAAGTCCGCGGATTTTCCAATCGATCTGGCGGCCGGGCTTGGCCCAGTCGATCCGCGCCACCTTTGGCCCGATCTTCTTGGCGTAGGTGGCGCCCTCGTCGCTCTGCGGCGTCTCGATGGCCTCGCCAGCCTCGATGTCCACGAGGGTTCGGGCCAGCAGTTCCGCGCCGATCGCCGCCATCCGGTCATGCAGCGAGCCTGCGGTGTCCAATGGCCCGATGCGCAGGGTCTCGCTGGCCAGCACGGGCCCCTCGTCCAGACCCTCGGTCATGCGCATGACCTCGACACCGGTGATCGGGTCGCCGGCCATGATCGCCCGCTGGATCGGGGCCGCGCCCCGCCAGCGCGGCAGCAGCGAGCCGTGCAGGTTGAATGACCCCAGCCTCGGCGCGTCCAGCACCGCGCCGGGCAGGATCTGGCCGAACGCCACCACGCAGGCCGCGTCCAGCTCCAGGGTCTGGAACGCCGCGACCTCCGCCGGGTCGCGCATCGAGGCCGGCGTGCGCACGACCAGGCCCTGCTCTTCAGCGAAGGCCTGCACCGGCGAGGGCTGCAGCGTGTGCCCGCGACCGCGCGGCGCCGGCGGCTGGGAATAGACGCAGGCGATCTCATGCCCGGCGGCGACCAGTCGGCGGAGTGCGGCCAGCGCGAAGTCAGGGGTTCCCAGGAAGGCGATCCGCATGGGCGATGCTCTACCCGCCAAGGGCCGCACGCGCAAAGAGATGGGCGCAATGCTGGGGAACCTGGAGCCAAGCTTGGCCGTTGATGCGCAGACCCGAAGAGGAGTCCTCCATGCGCATCCTGACCGCCGGCGTTCTGCTGAGCGCCTGCCTCGCCATCGCCGCCTGCTCCAAATCGACCCAGGAGAAGACCGGCGAAGACCTGAAGGCCGTCGGCCACGACGCCGCCGCCGCCGCGAAGGACGTCACCAACGCGCCCGCCGCCAAGGAACTGGGCTCGGACCTCAAGGAAGGCGCCAAGGAGGCAGCCGCCAAGACCAAGGTCGCCGCTGACGAAGCCGGCGAGAAGCTGAAGTCAGGGACTGAAAACGCCGCCTCGGACATCAAGTCCGGCACGGACAAGGCCGCCGCCAAGACCGACGCCGCCGTCGATCACGCCAAGGACAAGGTGGAGCACTAGCCCCGCCAAGGATCAGGCCGCCTTGGCCTGCTTCTTGACCTTCTTCACCGCCTGCTCGCGCTTCAGGCGCGACAGGTGGTCGATGAACAGCACGCCGTCCAGGTGGTCCATCTCGTGCTGGATGCAGACGGCGTAGAGGCCCTCGGCATCCTCCTCGATCGTGTCGCCGGCATAGTTCATGTAGCGCAGCTTGACCTGCGCCGGCCGTTCGACCTCGTCGTAGATCTCCGGCACCGACAGGCAGCCTTCCTCATAGGGCGCGGTCTCTTCCGACGCCCAGAGGATCTCGGGGTTCACGAAGTACTGCGGCGCGGCCTCTTCGCCTTCGCGCGCCAGGTCCATGACGATCACCCGCTTGGGCACGCCCACCTGGATAGCCGCAAGGCCGATACCGGGCGCGGCGTACATGGTCTCGAGCATGTCATCCATGAGCGCGCGCAATTCGTCATCGACGACGTCGACGCGGGCCGAGACCTTCTTCAGGACCGGGTCGGGGACAATGAGGATCTCGCGCAGAGCCATGGCGGCGGACGTAAGGGGCCTATACCCGAGCGTCAAGGTGGGCGAATGGCCTCACCGTGATCCTCAGCCCTCGTCGCCCGCCACGAGGCGCACCGGCGGCGGAGTCTCCGGCGAAAGCTTGGAAAGCGGGCGCACCGCGGTGTCCAGGGGCTCCAGCACCTCGACCTTGCGCCCCTCGTGGTCGACCTTCAGTTCCTCGAAGCGCCGCGCCTGGGTCAGCACCTGGGTCTCCAGCGACCCCACGAACTGGTTGTAACGGGCCACCGCGGTCTCCAGCGCCTTGCCCACCGACCCGGCGTGGCCGCCCATGACGGCGATACGCTTGTAGAGCTCGCGCCCCAGCTCGGCGATCTTCTGGGCGTTGGCCGCCTGCTCCTCGACCCGCCAGCCGTAGACCACCGCCTTGCAGAGCGCGAAAAGGGTGGTCGGGGTGACGATCACCACGCGCCGGTCCATCGCCTCGGTCATCAGGTCCGGCGCGCGGTCCAGCGCGGCGGCCAGCGCCGAGTCCAGCGGCACGAACATGGCCACGAAGTCCGGGGAATTCCTGAACTGGTCCCAGTAGGCCTTGGCCGACAGCCCGGCCACGTGCCCGCGCACGCTCTGCACGTGGCGCAGGCCGCAGGCCTCGCGGGTGGTCTCGTCCGGAGCGTCCTGCATTTCCAGAAAGGCGTTCAGCGAGCACTTGGCGTCGATGACGAAGATGCCCCCGCCCGGCAGCCGGATGGTCACGTCGGGCCGCCGGCGGCCTTCCTCGGTGTCAGTCGTGGTCTGCTCGTCGAAGTCGTAGTGGTGCTTCAGCCCGGCCTGATCCAGCACGTTGCGCAGGGTCTGCTCGCCCCAGCGCCCCTGCACCCCGGCCCCGCGCCGAAGCGCCGCCGAAAGCTTGCGCGCCTCGTCCTGGGTCGCCGTCGAGGCCATCAGGAGGGCCGCGATCTGCTCCTTCAGGCCGCCGGTCTCCTCGACCCGCACCTTCTCCACCAAGGCCACATGCTCCTGGAACTTCTGCAGGCTCTCGGCCACCGGCTTCAGCTGCGCCTCCAGCCGCGCCTGGGCGAGCTGCTCGCGGTTGTGGATCGCCTCCTCGTTCTTCTTGAGGATGGCCTCGGCGACGCTGGTCGCCGACTGCGCCACCTGGGCGCTGACCAGGTCGGCGTGCTTCTGGGCCGAGGCCAGTTCGATCTCGGCGCGGGAGGCCCGGTCACGTTCGCGGAGCGCCCAGACGATGGCCCCGACGGCGACCGCCGCAGACAACAGGGCGAGGATCAGGAACACGTTCATGCTGTGTTCTTAGCGGGTTAGCTGAGTCGCGGCTAGGCCGGCCGCCGCGCCCGCATGGCCTGCGCGATGGTCCCGTCGTCCAGCCAGTCCAATTCGCCGCCCACCGGCACGCCGCGGGCCAGCATGGTCACCGAGACGCCCGCATTCGCCAGACGGTCGGCGAGGTAGTGGGCGGTGGTCTGGCCGTCGACGGTGGCCGGCAGCGCCAGGATCACCTCGCGCACGTCGCCTTCCGAGGCCCGCGTCACCAGGCCGTTCACCCTGAGCGCCTCGGGCCCGACGCCATCCAGGGCCGATAGCAGGCCGCCCAGCACGTGGTAGCGGCCGCGGAAGGCGCTGGCCCGCTCCATGGCCCAGAGCGCACCCACCTCCTCGACCACGCAGATCAACGCGCCGTCGCGGCCGCTGTCGGCGCAGATCGCGCAGGGGTCTTGGGTGTCCAGCGAGCCGCAGGTCGCGCAGACCTTTACCCGCGCCGCGGCCTCGGCCAAGGCGTCGGCCAGGGGAACCAGCAGCTGGTCGCGCCGCTTCAGCAACGCCAGCGCCGAGCGCCGGGCCGACCGGGGGCCAAGGCCCGGCAGCTTGGACAAGAGGCTGATCAGCCGCTCGATCTCGGGTCCGGCGGATTGGGCCAAGTCAGAACTTCGGCATGCCGGGCATGCCAGCCAGCGGCCCCGCGGCCTTCTGCATCAGCTCCGCCGAGCGGGCGTCGAGCTGGCGCTTGGCGTCGGCGTGGGCGGCGGTGACGAGGTCGCCCACCATGTCCGCCTCGCCCGGGACCATCAGGCTGTCGTCGATATCGACGCGCTCGATCTGGCCCGTGCCCTTCAAGGTCACCTTGACCATGCCGTCGCCGGCCTGGCCCAACAGGATGAGCTGCTCCAGCTCCTGTTGCGCCTGGCCCAGCTTCTCCTGCATGGCCTGGGCCTGCTTCATGAGGCCGGCGAGGTCTTTCATCGATATACGCTCCTCAAGTCGCCCCGGGCGCCCCTAGTCCTCATCGTCGTCGTCCTCGGTCTCGGTGGCCGAGCCTTCCGGGGCTTCGGCCTCGGCGATCTTGCGGATGCCGACGATCTCGGCGCCGGGGAAGGTCTGCATGACGGCGAGCACGAAGGGGTCCTGCTCGATCTGGGCGCGGACTTCCTTCTCCTCGCGCTTCTGGCGCTCCCAGAGGCTCTCGGCTCCGCCGCCGCCCTGCGCCGCGATCAGCCAGCGCTCGCCGGTCCATTCCTTCAGCCGGCCCACCAGCCGCTGGGCCAGGTTGTTGGGCGCGCCGGGCGCGGCCTCGTATTCGATGGCGCCGGGCCTAAAGCTGATCGGCCGGACATAGCGCTCCACGTCGAGCTTCAGCGCGATGTCGCGCCGCTTCTCGATGAGCGCCAGCATCTCCTCGAAGGTGTTGAGCACGGCCACCGGCTCGCTGGAGGCCTGGGCCTGCGGCGCCGCGAAGCCCCGGGCTACCGTCGCACCGCCGCCGCTCGACGCCGCCGAACCGCCGCCGCCCGAGGGCCCACCCTGGGGCGCGGGGCCGCCGGCCTGCGCATCGCCCGCCTGCAGTCGCTTCAGGGCCTCCTCGGGCCCCGGGAGGTCGGCGGCATAGGCCAGGCGGATCAGCGCCATGTCGGCGGCCGCCGCCGCATCCGGCGCGCGCCGCACCTCCTCATAGGCCTTGAGCGTCAGCTGCCACAGGCGCGAGAGCGTCCCGGTCGAGATCGCCGCGCCCACCGCCGCCAGCCGCTGGGCCTGGTCCTTGGGCATCACCAGCGCCTGAGGCCCGATGGCCTTGGCGACCGAGGCGCCGTGGCAGTGGTCCAGCAGGTCCAGCATCACCTGGTCGGGGTTGGCGCCGTAGCCATAGAGGGTGCGGAAGGTCTCGATCGCCGGTCCCGCCTCGCCGCGCATCACCTGCTCGAAGAGCGAGATTGTCTGGGCCCGGTCGGCCAGGCCCAGCATGTCGCGGATGGTCGCCGCGGTGACCGTCTGGCCGGGCTCGGCCTGGACGATGGCTTGATCGAGCATCGACTGGGCGTCGCGCAGGGACCCCTCGGCGGCGCGGGCGATCAGCATCAGCCCGTCGGCCTCTACGCGCGCGCCCTCAGCCTCGGAGATCATCTCCAGGTTCTTGACGATGACCTCCGGCTCGACGCGGCGCAGGTCGAAGCGCTGGGTGCGCGACAGGATGGTCACCGGCACCTTGCGGATCTCGGTGGTGGCGAAGATGAACTTGGCGTGCGGCGGCGGCTCTTCCAACGTCTTCAGCAGGGCGTTGAACGACTGCGTCGAGAGCATGTGAACTTCGTCGATGATGTAGACCTTGTAGCGCGCCGACGTCGGCGCATAGCGCACCCCGTCCAGGAGCTCGCGCATCTCGTCGACCTTCGTGCGCGAGGCCGCGTCGAGCTCCAGCACGTCCATGTGCCGCCCCTCGATGATCGACTTGCAGTGGATGCCTTCCACCGCCAGGTCCAGCGTCGGCTCGTGGATCGTGTCGCTCTCGTAGTTCAAGGCGCGCGCCAGCAGCCGCGCGGTGGTGGTCTTCCCCACGCCGCGCACCCCGGTCAGCATGAAGGCGTGCGCGATCCGTCCGGAGGCGAAGGCGTTGGTCAGTGTCCTGACCATGGCCTCCTGGCCATAGAGGTCGGCGAAGGTCTTCGGCCGATACTTGCGCGCGATGACCGTATAGGCCGCCGACTGGTCGTCGCTGAGCGTCGGGGCGGGCGCTGCGCCGAACATGTCCACGGCGTTGGGGTCACGCTCAGGCGGTGCGTCGGCCGCCCAGGGCGGCCCGTCGTCCTCGTCCGGCAGCGTGGAATCTTCGTCGGCCATGGGCCTCATGTAAGAGCACGCACGGCTTCCACGTCACGCGAAAGTTGGAAGCGTCCAAAAAAGATGAAGGTGGAGACCGAACGGCGACCCGGAACGGAATTCGTTGTGGCTGCTGCCTTCCGGCCCTGACCAGGTTGGCGAAGCGTCCGCCCGCCGCCGATCTCCGCGCGGGGATATGGCGGATGGGGGCCGCGGAGGCAAGGGGCGCATGTCGGGCTGAGCGGACTCTCCCGCACATCCGCAAGGGCTCGAACGCCGAGGTTATGCTCAGAATCGCCGCGCCAGGTCGGCGGTGATCGCCAAGGCCTCAGCCACGCGGGCCAAGACGGCCTTGCCGCGGTCCGGCGCTTTGAGCGCTTCGACGATCAGGGGCGCGCTCGCCGAGACTCTCAGGGCGACGCGCGGCTGACCGGCGTCCCAGCCGATCGTCACCGGTTGGCCGAGTTGCACCGCCAGTTCGCCCTCGCCGGCGGGGCGCCGCAATCGGTTGTGGAACGCCTGCAGGCGGGGCAGCCCCATGAGCTCCGTTCCGTCGGAAACGCGGAACGGAAAGATCGTCTGGATCCGATCCCAGCCGCCGCCGAGGCGGGCCAGGGGTGGCGTTTCCACGCGCTCAAGCACGCCCAGCGTGTCCAGGCTGGCTTCGACCTGGCCGGCGAACGCACCCAGGAAGTCACCGATATCCGCCTCGGGGACAGACCGGAGCGCCTCGAGCTCGTGCAGGGCCGCGCGCCAGCGCGCCAGCATTCCGAAATTCGCCAGATCCGGGAGCGCCGTTCGGCCGGTGAAGTCGCACGCCCAATCCTCCCGACCGCTGTATTCCGCAAGCGCGGGAAGCAGCGGCTGGGCTTTCAGGCGGGGCGCGGAGAGGTCCGGAACAAGCAGAGCCCCCGAAAATGGCGGCCCGCCGACGAATTTTGACCCGGTGATCGCCACCAGGAAATCAGCGGCCAGGTAGTCGGCGAGGCTCTCCGGCGACAGCCGGAACTGGCAGGCGTCGACCAGCACCGTCAGCGCCTCGCCGAAGCGCCGTTTCAGGTCGATCGCACTGGCTGGGCTGGGTGCGATCAGGCCGGACTTGGACACGTCGACGAGGATCAGGAGGACGCGCCGGCCGGATCGGATGCTCTGGCGGCATGCGCGTTCGAAATCAGCCTCGACATCGCCCGGTGTTCGGGGCGTGCCATCCGGGCGTCGGAGTTCAACGGCGATCGATTCGCCCGCAACGGCGCCCGGCAGGATCTCTCCGATCTCAGCCTTCGTCCCGTGGGGTGCGCTCGTCCCGAATCGCATTCCGCGCACCGCCTGGGGCACGCCGCGGCCGGTCTCGCTGGGATCCGCCATGACGGTCACGAGCGGCCCCGTCCCGGCGCCCCGCGCGAGGTCGGCGGCCATCAGGTGCAAGTCGGTTCCCGAAGGCGCCAGCACGATGTTCGAAGCGCTGCGCGCCGGCAGGCCGCACAGACGGGCAAGGCGTTCCCGGGCCTCCTGCGCGGCGCGGCGATAGGTGTCCGGCGCCGGGCCCGACCGGCGAAGGTCGTCCAGGTAGGCCGCGACGTCGTCGTAGGCGGAGGCCGAAATGGTCGAGGCGGTCGTCGAGGCGAAGGCTGCGGTGGCGACCTCGGGTTCGACCCGGCAGCCGTATCGATTGCGCCCCGTGCGCGGGTCCGGAAGAATCCGTTCGTCGCCACCTTGCGAAAGCAGTTCCGAGATCGCGAAGCGATCGGACGGCTGGTGAGCTCTCGTCGCTGCTGAAGACATTCTGAACTGACCCGCCCGTCGCTGATCAGGGGCACGGCGGGTGACGGCGATTAGACCCGCCGTCGGTATCCGAGTCATTAAGCATATCGGCAATCGCTCAAGAGCCGGCGTTAGCGCACTACGCCGCCCTCAAGGCCAGGAAGCAGCCGGCCGGGCCCTGGCCAGACGGGCTCGGCGGCTGGGGCCGACCCGAGGCCGCTCGTCCCGGCTTTCGCCGGGATGAGCGGAAGAAAAGACGCCTTATTCCGCCCCGGGCTTCGCCGCCGCGGCCTTGGTCGTCGCTTCCTGTTCCTGACGGCGCGCGCCGGCGAGAATGGCGGGCAGGGCGTAGTTACCCTCGTGGCAGGCGTATTCGTAGACGATGCCGTGCAGCGGGCTGAAGTCGTACTCGCCGCCCCAGGGTTTGTCCCAGGTGTCCGGGTCCTCGACCTGGAACTGGTAGTTGATCCGGGTCGGCGAGACGCGGGTGAAGCGCTCGGTGACCTTCAGGTTCTTCCACGAGCCCATGAAGGCCTGGCCCTGCGGGATATTCGTCGTTTCCACCACCAGGGTGTTGCCATCGAAGTGGCCGATCGAGTCGCCCATCCACTGGCGCACCCCGTCGGTGCGGTGGCCGCCCTTCAGCCGGATGATCCGCGCGTCGTGGATCAGTTCCACCTGAATCACCACCGCGTCGGGCGACTGCTGGATGTAGTAGTTGTTGTTGTAGTAGCCGTTGGCGAACATCGGCGGGCCGGCGTTGGCGCCGAAGCCCATGATGCAGCGCTCGCCCAGCGAGCGGTTCTCGTAGCTGTCGTAGATGTCGCGCGGAAATCCGCGGCCGGGAGGCGCGCCGGCCTTGCGCGCCGCCGGCATGCCGTTGGGGGTGGTGATGATCGAGGAACGGTACTCGCCGTTCACCTCCATCATGTGGTTGCCCGGATCGATCCAGAAGGTGTTGTAGCCGCCCACGTCGCCGCCAGCGGCGGCGAAGTCGGGCCGGATCTTCACGAGCTGCGCCTCGGGCGAGTTGGGGTCGGTGACCGCGCCGGGGCCCTTCTTCTGGTCGGTCGGGGCGTCGGCCGCGGCCAGCGCCTCGGCGAAGACCTTCTCCAGCGAAGCGGCCTGGGCCGCGGGGATGACCAGCTTGTCCGTCAGCTTCGGATTGCGGGTCAGCGGCGTCATGGTCGCGTTGGACCAGTAGCCCGAGATGTCCGGCTGGCCCATCGCGTTCTTCGGCGGAACCCAGCCCTTGGGCGTGATCGTCGGATCGACCGCGGGGACCGCATCCTTGGCCGGCGCGGCGTGCACGGCCAGCGCCAGACCGGTGGTGCAAAGCGCTGTTCCCAGCGCGAGGATGAGGGCGCGTCGCATGGCGTCAGTCTCCCGAATGGTCGGAGTTCAATGAGACTCCGTGGCTCATAACATCGCTCGACCCGGGCTCCGGGGCAAGCACCTACGACTTACTTCGGCTTGCGGAACCGGAACAGGAACTGGTCGGTCTTGCCCAGGATCGAGGTCTCCAGGACCATCTTGGTGTGGTCATCGGTGGGGTCGGCCAGGACCTTGCTCTCGCCGTCGAACTTGAAGCCGGCGGCCTCCACCTCGGCCTTCACGGTTTCCGGATCGATCCGGTGGAAGCGGTTCGAGGCCGTCGTCACGTCCATCCCGGCCGGCGCCACATGGTCGATGATGACGAAGACGCCGCCGGGCTTGAGGGCCGCGAAGACCTTCCTGTTGAAGGCCGGCACGTCGGCCGGGCCCATGAAGCGCACGTGCAGGTCGTGGTAGTTCTGGCGGATGAACACCGCGTCCAGCCCGTCAGGCAGGGCCATGTCGTTCATCGGCGAGGCCAGCGGGGTGACGTTCGCCCAGGCCGCGTCCTTGGCGCGGGCCGCCTTCAGGTCGGCGATGCCCGGGTGCACCTTGATGATCTCGTCCGGCATGAAGCCATAGACCTTGCCCTTCGGCCCCACCGCCTGGGCGATGGCGGTGGTGAAACGGCCGGGGAAGATGTCGGCGACCTTCCAACCGGGCTTAACGCCGATGAACTTCAGGACCTCCGGCCCGTGGTAGGTCGGGTTGGAGAGCGCATCGCCGCGCGACGGGTCGATGGGCGCATGGACGTCGAACTTCGGCGGCTGGGCCAGCGCCCCGCCAGCGGCCAAGGCCGCCACCGCCAGGACCAACAGGCCCCTGCGCAAAGCTATCACCATGTCGCCTCCCCCGATTTTGGGGGCATCCTAAGCCGGGCCGTCGGCCCAGACCATGGGGCGAGGAGCCGTCAGGCCGCCGCCGGCTCGCCAGGGCTGGCGTTGGGCGGCGCTTGCCGCTCGGTCTGCGCCTCGTCGCGCGCGATCTCATCGGGGCCGGGATCGTCGTCCGGCGTCGCGGGATCGGCGCCGGCGGGCTCCGGGTCTTGGGAAGTCTGGGGCATGGGCATGGACAGTCTCCGCTCCGGGGAAGCCGCGGCCATGCGCCAAGGTTCCTCGCTGCGCCGGGGATCGGGCATGGCTAAGGGGGCGACAAGGACCCTGACAGGGTCGTTCAGCCGCCGTTCAAGCCGCCGATTCAAATCTCGCCGCCGTCGGTAGACGTCAGGAGCTCCAGGCTATGCCCAACACCCCGCGCAAGCCGGCGGCGTCGCCCTGGGCCGTGGCCCTGCTGATCCTGAGCAGTGGGTTCGCCGCGATCTCTGTGGCGCTGTTCTCGACGGGATTCATCCCCGCCTAGCTTTCCTTCGCCGGCTCCAGCTTGTCCTGGGTTCGCAGGTCGAAGTCGCTGGCGTCGTGGCGCTCGCGGAGCTGGCTGGAGAGTTCGCCGAAGACGCGGTTGACCATCCGCCCGCGCTTGACCGCCGGACGCTCGGCGATCTGGTCGGTCCAGCGCAGCACGTTCTTGTATTCGCCCACCGACAGAAACTCGCCGGCCTCATAGAGCAGGCCCTTCACCAGACCGCCGTACCAGGGCCAGGTGGCCATGTCGGCGATGGTGTACTCGCCGCCGCCCAGGTATTCGCTCTCGGCCAGCCGGCGGTCCAGCACGTCCAGCTGGCGTTTCACCTCCATGGCGTAGCGGTCGATGGCGTATTCGATCTTGCTGGGCGCATAGGCGTAGAAATGGCCGAAGCCGCCGCCCAGGAACGGAGCCGAGCCCATCAGCCACATCAGCCACGACAGGCATTCGGCGCGCGCCGCGGGCTCTGTCGGCAGGAAGGCGTTGCCGAACTTCTCAGCCAGGTAGATCAGGATCGCAGCCGACTCGAACACCCGGATCGGCTTGGGTCCGCTGCGGTCCATCAGGGCGGGGATCTTGGAATTGGGGTTCACCTCGACGAAACCGGAGCCGAACTGGTCGCCGGCCCCGATATTGATCAGCCAAGCGTCGTATTCAGCGCCCGTGTGCCCCAGCGCCAGCAGCTCTTCCAGCATCACCGTCACCTTCACGCCGTTGGGCGTGGCCAGGGAGTAGAGCTGCAAGGGATGCTTGCCGATCGGCAGGTCCTTTTCCTGCGTCGGCCCGGCGATCGGGCGGTTGATGCTGGCGAAGCGGCCGCCGTTCTCCTTGTTCCAGGTCCAGACCTTCGGGGGGACGTAAGCTGCGGCGTCGGACATGGAAAAGGGCTCCCTGGACTCGGCTCGTATCGGCCATCCTTGCGATGTGGGGGATGAGCACGGCCTTGGCCACCCCTCAATCGTCACGCTAAGAGGAAACCCATGGCCCTCGACGTCTTCCTCAACACCTTCGCCGGCAACCCGCTCGACCGCGCCAGCGACCGGCGCTCGAAGCCGGAGTGGATCGCCGAACAGCTGGCCTCGCCGGACTCCCTGGGAATCGCCGTCTGGAACGGCCAGCCCTTCGTGGAGCCGGCGAAGGATGGCGGGCTGCAGATCGCCTACCTGCCCGCCAAACTGGTCGGCGAACTGGCCGGCGGGCCGGAGCGGCTGCTGTTTCTGGGCCTCTGGAAGGACACCGCGGTGTTCGCCGTCGACATCGAGGGGACAGCCAACCCCGCCGATGGCGGACCGCTGCAGGGCTTCGGCAAGTTCGAGGACCTGCGGGCCGTGGCCTTGCGCCTGCCCGCGACCGAGGCCGCCATCGTCGCCACGGCCAAGCAGATGTTCGAGTGGCGCCGCCGGCATCCGCACTGCGCGGTCTGCGGCCAGCGCAGCGAGGTCCAGGACGGCGGCTGGAAGCGCAAATGCCCGTCCTGCGAGGCCGAGCACTTCCCGCGCACCGACCCGGTGGTGATCATGCTCCCGGTGCACGGCGAGCGCTGCCTGCTGGGCCGCCAGGAACGCTGGCCGCCGGGCATGTTCTCGGCCCTGGCCGGTTTTCTGGAGCCCGGCGAGAGCATCGAGGAGGCCTGCGCCCGCGAGCTTTCCGAAGAGGCGGGCCTGCGCGCCCTGAAGGTCCGCTACCACTCCACCCAGCCCTGGCCCTATCCCTCCTCCCTGATGATCGGCCTGATCGCCGAGGTGGAGGATGACGAGGGCACGCCCGACCAGGCCGAACTCTCCGAAATCCGCTGGTTCACCAGGAGCCAGGCCCGCGACCTGATCGCCGGCAAGCTGGACGACGCCGCCGCCCCCGGCAAACTCGCCATCGCCCACCAGTTGATCAAGGCCTGGGCGGAGGAGTAGGCGAAATCCTTCTCCCACTAGGGGAGGGGTTATAGTGATCGCCGAAACGAGCGACACCTTTGACCAGGGCCGAGGTAGCGGGCTGTTGTCTAACCCGCGATGGTTGGCGCCCTAGTGCCGGGTCGGTTTCTGCAAACCGACCCCATCCGGTATAATGATGGACCCAACATCTACGCCTACGTCCACGGAGACCCTGTCAATGGAGTCGACCCGGGCGGAACGGACGATCCGTTCGGCGTGTCCGATTCTATTGACGACGCACTCAACGCGCTCGCAATTCCTCTGTTTGATGTGCAAGAGATTCAAGTCGATGCGGCATGTTCCCGGTCAACATATCTATCCAATGGCGGTAGCTGTGACGCTCCAGTTGATCTTGGAATTAATCCTCCTCCAGTTATCCCACGTACGCCGTTCGTAGGTTCTCCTCAATTTACACCACTGGCTACGCCAGCGTGCACCGCCAACTAAAAGCTTGGTGCGAATCTTGCTCAAGAACTAAAATAACCCTCTAACGTAGCTAGCAAATGAGAGCTTCTTTCTGGCGCGACGACGTTTGGACTGGGCGCGCTTGAATTTCTTACTGACGGTCTCGACACCCCATTGACGTTCGGCGCCGCGGACTTCACGGCGTTCCTGGGCACGACCGGAAACCTGGCAGATGCAGCCGCCGCC
>NZ_SSMZ01000210.1 GCF_004799395.1 Phenylobacterium sp. | reverse complement strand
CTCGTCCTCAATCGCCTACTCAACGGCTTCGAAGGCAAGCTGACTTCCTCGAAGTACGCGGCGCTCGCGAAGTGCTCTCAGGATACGGCATCACGGGACATCAGTGATCTGGTCAAACAGGAGATGCTTGTGAAGGACGCTGCCGGCGGCCGCAGTACGAGCTACTCTCTGGCCGAGGTGGCATAGCGCGGGCGATCCTACTGGAGCAGTCTATTGAGCGGCAGTCTCCTGGGTCATCGCCATAGCCGAAGAGGTTGCCGCTGGATGTCCGCAACCTGCCACGCCAAAGAGTCATAGTCACTGCGTCGGAACACGAGCCTCCGGCCCTTGCTTTCAAAGTGCAGGCTCGCGCCCGGACTGCGCGCGCAAATGCACACCGGATTGTCTTTGCAACTCACCGAGCACGCCAAAGAGATTGCGAGCGTTCGGATTTCCGCTCGGCCCAAACATCCGCATGAGGCTCTTGGGCGGTGTGCCCGTCACGGTTCCCAGCTTCTCAAATCCAATCGTCGCGTTGATGTAGTCGCGCAAAACGGCCTTACCCGTCTCGATGTCTCCACCGAGAAAGGCATCCACGCTCTCGGCGAGGAGCGCCGCTGCAAACGCAGGGTCCTGCTGGACTCGAAGTTGAACGGTCTCTTTGAACGAACGGGTTAGTGGCATCTCACGCCTTACCTTTCTTTCGACTCTTGTAGTCATCCCAGCAGCTCTTCGCGTCGTCGATGTCGCGTTGCGACGCAGTGAATTTGCCGGGTTGGTTCGGCCCACGGATGGCTGGCCATCGCGACGCGTCGGGCGGTCGCTCAAAGAGTCATAATCACTGCGTCGGAACACTAGCCAGCGCCGTCGTCCAGCCGCGCATGCGCGCCGTGAAGGCCCGTCGCTTCCATGATGAGTCTCGTGATTTCGGCCGGATGAGAGATCATCGACAGATGGCTGGCCTTTACCTCGATGGTCTTGGCGCCCATGCGCTTGGCCATGAACCTTTCGAGATCTGGATTGATTGTCCGATCTTCCGTCGACACGGCATAGAAACTGGGCTTCGAGCGCCAGGCCGCCTGCGTGGTCCTGCCGGTCAGCAGCGTCCTGTTGAAGGGCTCCTGGGTGGCATAAAGCACCTTCGCTTTCGCTTGCGGCAGGTCGCCGGCAAAGTCGCGTAGGAACGCGGCCTCGCTGAGGCGACCCTCATCGCCATCGAACACGATACCGGCGGTGGCCGGCGGCGTCGGAAAGCCCTTGGCCAGCGCGGCGTAGTCTTCGCCCGCATCCGGCGCCCGCGCCGCCACATAGACGAGCGCCGAGACATTGGGATGCAGGCCGGCCTCGGTGACGATCATCCCCGAAAAGGAATGCCCCACCAGAACCGTCGGGCCATCCTGCCGGGCCAGCACGCGCTCGGCCGAGGCCACCGCGTCGGGCAACGTCGTCAGAGGATTCTGCACGGACGTGACGTTGAGACCGGCCGCCTGCAGACGTGCGATCACCTGCGACCAGCACGATCCGTCAGCGAATAGCCCGTGTACGAGGACGACGTTGCGCGCCTTCGGCGGCGCGGACGCGGCGGCCAGGCCCGGAGGGAGGCTAAGCGAAGCCGCGGCGCTAGCGCTCAGGGTCGCCAACAGGACGCGTCGGTCTATCATCACGACCTCCATGCCATCACCTGAGAGGGTTATGTGGGCGCACGCCAAAACGGTCGCTAGAGCACGCCCGCCGATTGCGCGCCGCCAGCGTCCCGGGCGACAGATCGGGCGTCAGGCTTTGGCGCACAGCCTTGGGCTACGCCGAGCGGTTCGCGCCGGACGCCAGGCTGAGCGCGATGAAATCCAGGAAGGCGCGCACCTTCGCCGGCAGTTGGCGGCGCGAGGCATAGTAGGCGTGGAGCGGGAAGCGCTCCTCCGCCCAATCACCCAGCACGGTGACCAGGCGACCGCTGTCCAGCCAGGGCTCAAGCCCGAGTTCAAAGCTCTGGAAGAGGCCCAGTCCCGCCTCGCAGGCGGCCAGCGCCGCCGAGGGATCGTCCAGCACGAGGCGGCCGGCGACAGGGACTTCGATCGTCTTGCCGCCGCGGTGGAACTCCCAGGTGAATGGCCGGCCGGACTGCGGATCACGGAACAGGATCGCCTCGTGCCTGGCGAGGTCGGCGGGCGCGCGGATCGCGGGGCGGCCGGCCAAGTAAGCCGGGTTGGCGACCGTAAGGATGCGCGTCTCCGATAGCTTGCGAGCGATCAGGCCTGAATTCGGCGGCGGGCCGAAGCGCAAGGCGAGGTCAACCCCGCCGCCCAGCATCTCCTCGAAGGCGTTGGTGACCCGAAGCTCCAGGGAAAGCTCCGGATAGCGCGCCAGCAGCGCCGGCAGTCGCGGCGCGAGCACGATGCGCGCGAACCACGGATCGACGCTCAACTTCAATCGCCCACGGACCTGGGTGGAGTCGGCGGCGGCTGTCTCGGCGGCCTCGGCGATGGCGGCCAGGAGCGGCGCGACCTCGGCATGGAAGCGCGCGCCGGCCTCGGTGAGCGCCACCATGCGAGGATGCCGGTCGAAGAGCCGCGCGCCCACCCGGGCCTCAAGCCGCGCGATGGCCCGGCTGACCCCCGATGGCGTCAATCCGACGGCTTCGCCCGCGCGGGCGAAGCCGCCGTTTTCGACGACGGCGGCCATCACACCGACCCCCGAGAGCAAGCGCGCGTCGAACATCATGGCTGAATTTCCGTCATCATTGGGATGACAAAGATGCGTTGGATTCCGGCTTAGACAAAGCGGATCGTGGCGCCTTCCAACCTGAGGAGTTCGCCATGACCTTGAATGAACAACGCATCGTCGTGCTCGGCGGCACGTCCGGCATAGGCTTCGCGGTCGCCAAGGCCGCCGCTGAACAGGACGCGAGGGTCGTGGTCGGCTCAAGCTCTCAAACGCGGGTGACGGCGGCGGTCGCGGCCCTGGGGCCGGGCGCGGAGGGCCGAGCGGTCAACCTTTCGGACGAGAGGGCTACGGAAGCGTTTTTCGAGGCGGTGGGTGAGTTCGATCACCTCGTCTACACGGCGGGAGAGCCCCTGGACCTCCTGGAATTGGACGCCGATCTCGCCAAGGTCCGCCGATTTTTCGAGCTGCGATACTGGGGCGCGCTCACCGCGGCGAAATACGCGCGCAAGTCGATCCGGGACGGCGGCTCCATGGTGTTCACCTCCGGCACGGCAGGAGCTCGGCCGCTCGGCCCAGGCTGGGCGGCGGCGTCGAGCATCTGCGGCGCGATGGAGGGGCTCACTCGCGCGCTGGCCGTGGAACTGAAGCCCCTGCGGGTGAACTGTGTCGCGCCCGGCGTCGTGATGACAGACCTCTGGGCCGGCATGGGCGATGCCGCACGCGACGCGTTCTACGCCTCCGAGGCCGCGCGACTGCCGGTCGGCCACGCCGGCCGGGCGGAGGAGATTGCGGAAGGCTACCTCTATCTCATCGGCCAGACCTACGTGACGGGCCAGGTGCTGCACGTCGACGGCGGCAGCCTCCTCACCTAGGCGGCGTAGGGATGATGGAGCGAAGCCCGCTCGCGGTGCAGACCGGGCCGGGACGTTTGACATGATCAACCGCCGCTTGGTGTCGGGCTCGGTTTCTGGAGTCTGGCCAGGCGGCGGACCTGCGCCCTGAAAGCAGGTCTAGCCGGCGTCGCGCCAGCGGCTGACCAGGGTCGCGACGTCGGGCCGCTCGCGCTCCATCGGCGGTTCCCGAGGCGTCCCCATCAACACGAAGCCGGCCACCCGTTCCCCAGCCGAGAGGCCGAGGACGGCGTTGGCCTGGGCGTCGTAGGCATACCAGTCGGTGATCCAGTTCGCGCCGTAGCCCAGGGCCTGGGCCGCGTAGAGCAGGGTCGTGCAGACGGCGCCGGCGGACAGCTCCTGTTCCCAGGCGGGGATCGAGGCTTCCCGGGGCGAGGCGATCACCGCCACGCAGAGCGGCGGAATCTTCAGCTTGCCGAGCTTGGCGGCGGCGGTCTGGTCGCCCCGCGAGAGGGCGAGCGCCTCCAGGCGCGCGGCGAAGGCCGCCTTGGCCGGTCCCTCGAGGATCACGAAGCGCCAGGGGGCCAGCTTGCCATGATCGGGAACCCGCGCGGCGAGGCGCAGCAGGGTGTCGAGCTCGCCGGCGTCCGGCGCCGGTTCGGCCAGGGTGACGGCCGAGGCGGACCGGCGGGTGGCCAGGAAGCGCAGGACTTCGGGCGCCGGCGCTTGAGGGACGGGCGCGCCGAATTGCGGGGCGGGCGGCAAGGCGGCGGTCACGGGAGGGCCTCGTGGGCTTAAGAAGACGATAGGATGGCTCCTTTATGGGTGCGCCCGCCCGCACCGCAAGGAGAGGCGCTTAAAGGATGGCCGACAAACCCGCCTGGCTGCAGCCGCATGGCGAGCCCTGGAAGCCGGGGGTCGAGCGCCTGGCGTTCGAGAGCGGCTGGATCCGGGTGATCGAGCAGACGGCTATCGCGCCCACCGGCCGGCCGTCCCCCTATGGGTTGGTTCGGTTCAAGAACCTGGCGGTGGCGGTGCTGCCGATCCATGAGGACGGGACCATCGTGCTGGTGGGTCAGCACCGGTTCCCCTTGGGCGACTACAGCTGGGAGCTGCCGGAGGGTGGCGCGCCGCTGGACGAGGATCCGCTGGAGGGCGCCAAGCGCGAACTGGCCGAGGAGACCGGACTGGCCGCCGCGGAGTGGCGCGAGGTGATGCGCGTGCAACTGTCCAACTCGGTCACCGACGAGCGCATGATCGGCTTTCTGGCGCTGGGGTTGTCGCCAGCGACCGCGGGCCATGCCGCCGACGAGACCGAAGCGATCGTCATGGCGCGGGTGCCCTTCCGCGAGGCGCTGGACGCGGCGATGGCCGGATATCTTCCTGACATGCTGACGGTGGCGATGCTGCTCAGGGGCTACCATATGGCCCAAGAAGGGGCTTTGCCGGGCGCTTTGGCGCGGGCCATGCTAGGATAGGGGGACGCCTGATGGGGCGGGAGGACCAGATGAGCCAGCAACAACGCCTGGAAATCGTCGACCCGGCCGAAGCGCCGCCGGTTTGGGCGGCGCTGCGGAACGAAGCCGAGGCCGCGGGCCAGAAGGAGGCCGCGCTGGCGAGCCTCTTGGCCGCCGTGATCCTGAACCACAAGACGCTGGATGGCGCGCTGAGCTATCAACTCGCGCGCAAGCTGGGCGACCAGGAATTGCGCGCCATGAGCATCCGCGAGATCGCCGAGGACGCCTACGCCGCCAATCCGGCCCTGGTTTCCACCGCCGAGGCCGACCTGAAGGCGGTGTTCGAGCGTGATCCGGCCTGCAAGGGCTACCTGCAGCCGTTCCTGTTCTTCAAGGGCTTCCTGGCGCTGCAGACGCAGCGTGTGGCCCATTGGCTGTGGGAAGAGGGCCGCGAGACGCTGGCGCTCTATCTGCAAAGCCGGATGAGCGAGCTCTTCCAGGTGGATATCCATCCTGCGACCCGTATCGGGCGCGGCGTCTTCATCGACCATGGCACGGGCATCGTGATCGGTGAGACCGCGGTGATCGGCGACGACGTCTCCATGCTGCAGGGCGTGACGCTTGGCGGCACGGGCGCCGAGCGCGGCGACCGCCACCCGAAGATCGGCAAGGGCGTCCTGCTGGGCGCTGGCGCCAAGGTGCTGGGCAACATCGAGATCGGCGATTACGCCAAGATCGCCTCGGGCTCGGTGGTCCTGAAGCCGGTGCCGGCGGGCTGCACGGCGGCGGGCGTTCCGGCCCGCCTGGTCAACTGCCCGACCTGCGACGAGCCGGCCCGAAGCATGGACCACACGCTCGCCGAGACGGTCTACGACTACGTGATCTGAGGTTTTACGCCGTTCCTGGTTTTCGTGGGCGGCGTGACCGGCTAGGTTCGCGCCGCTTTTGAGGCTCAAGGAGTGACGGCGTGGACGAACGAATGATCCGGAAGCTCGAGGGCCACCTGCGCGGCACCTTCGCCAACGCCCGCATCGCGCTGACGCCGCGTCCGAAGCAGAAGGATAGCGCCGAGGTCTATATCGGCGAGGAATTCGTCGGCGTGGTCTTCGAGGACGAGGACGGCGACGGCTCGTTCATGTTCGAGATGGCGATCCTGGCGGAAGATCTGCCCTAGGGCGTCGTGCCCCCTAGCGGATCTGCACCACATTCAGGCTGCCGGCCGGAAGCGCGGGGATTTTCGCGTCCGGCGAGGCGCCGAGCCAGGCTGCCCATTGCTCACGCGGCAGGATGACGACCTGGCGGTTGTGATAGGGCGCGATGTCCGGACCGGGCTCCATGGTCAGCATGGTGAAACGGTCCTCGCGCGCCAGACCGGCGATGCAGAAGAGGCTGTCGTCTGCGGCGGTGAACAGCCATTTCGACTTCGGCGCCCTGGCGCCGGTGAATTCATAGAAGCCGTCGGCGGGGATCAGGCAACGGCCGGTGGCGAAACGGCGGCCGTCCGAGCGGAAGTTGATGATCGGCCCGCCGTTGTGCGGGTTGGCGAAACCCCAGCGGAGCTGCTTCAGCTCGGCGCCGTCCGGCGAGCCCACGAGGATCGGCGCCGGATCGGTCGGGCGGATGGAGTCGCGCGGCTCCAGGTTCGGCGCGCCGGCCGCCCAATGGAGCGGAATGTTCAGCTGGCTGAAGCTGTCGGCGAGGTGGTCGAGCGACTGCTTGAACCGGTACTCGTTGCACATCGTAGTAAGCTTGTTTCTCGATAGGCGGCGCGATACGCCTTAGGTCTTTCCGGCGACGCGCGCCGTCGCCGCCAGCCCCAGGACATAGGCGGCGATATCCGGCGGCCAGTCAGCGGTGAGGCCGGGCAAACGCTCGAAATCCCCCGCGTACAGCGCCCGCACAGCGTCTTCGTAGCCGGGCAGGTTCCCCGCCAGGATCGTCATGGCGCGATAGGTCGCCTCTTGCGCCAGGCGCATGGTGTCGGCGGCTCCGGAATGGCGGCGCGCCTCATCGACCAGCCGCCGGATTGTCGCCGAGGCGCCGCCGGGCTGGGTGGCCAGCCAGGTCCAATGCCGCGGCAGGAGCGTCACCTCGCGGGCGGTGACCCCTAGCCTCGGGCGGCCGCGGACGGGTTTTGCCGGCTCGGCGTCAGGCGCGACCTTGGCTGCGGCCTCGTCCGCTGACCCGCGTAGGTCCAGGTCGACGACCCGCCCCGTCAGGTCCTCCAGGACCAGCAGCGCGTGGTCGCCATGGGCGTGAGCCGCCCGCACGACCCTGGTCAGGTCGCCGCGGGCGATCAGGCGATCGCCGGCGAAGGCGGCGAAGGTGCTCTGGGCGAGAGCTTCGGGGTCGGTGTCACGCTTCATTATTATACCCGGATAATTACCAACGTCGCAGGTCCCTGTGAAGTCCCGCTGCTGGCCAGGGGCGCGACGGGAGGAGGTCAGACGCAGATTTCACCCAACCGCCGCCAGACAGGTTGACGCCGGGGGGTAGGTCTACGCTCTCGTCAGCGCCGCATGGACCGGCAAACTTTCCTCCCCTGGCCGCGGCGGCGGCCTTTCGCGCGTAGGGCGGCATGGCGGAATTCAGGTTGAAACTCCCAGACGATCTCGCGCGCCGATTTGACGGTTGGGCGATCGAACGCGGTGGCCGTTCGCCTGCCGTGCGCCGTCTCATCGAGGTGGCCGTCGGCGTCGACGCCTCGTTGGGCCAGGGGACCGCGCGGCCCGCGTTGCGGCCTGTGCAATTGACAGTCCGCCTGTCGGTCGACGATGGCCAAGGTCTGGACGCGGCTGCGCGCGACTTCGGACTGACGCCCAGTGCCTGGGTCGCCGCCCTCATCCGGCGGCGGCTTCGGGGGCGGCCGACCTTCTGTCGTGCGGACGAGCTATCCCTGTTCGCTGTGCAGATGGAGCTGCGACGTATCGGCGTGAACGTGAACGAAATCGCCCGCGGCCTGAACGCCACCGGGCTTGAGGGCGGCTCGCTCGCTTCGCAGTTGGCCTGTCTCCAAAACCTGCGGGGCGAAATCCGCGCGCAGATGCAGGCTGTCCGACAGGCCTTTGCCGGCAACCTCGCCTACTGGGAGGTCGGTGAGTGAGGGCGTTCCAAACGGTCGCCGGCTTCGAGGACGTCTGGCGCGCGTCGGTGTGGCCGGGGCGCCGGACGCCGGCCGTTCTGCTGAACGCCGTTGGGTCGCAGGGCGACCATGACACCCGTGCGCGTCTCCTGCGCATCGCGGGCCGGGCGCCGGAGGTTGTGGTCAAGATCACAGGGTGCACGCACACGGCGGCCAATCTCCGAGATCAACTCGACTACATCTCTCGAAAGGGCGAGCTGGAGATGGAAGACCGCGACGGTTGTTCGATCGCCGGCCGGAATGCGGTTCGGGAGCTGGCTGACGACTGGAGCGCCATCGCCGAGGTGGATAGCCGTCGCCGCGTCAACACGCCGTTTAGCCTTTCGATCGTGTTGTCCATGCCGGCGGCGACCGATGCCTCAGCGGTCCGCGACGCTTCTCGCGTCTTCGCCCGCGAGCTCCTCGCCGACCCCTTCGACTACGTCTTCGTGCTGCACACCGACACGCGGCAACCGCATGTCCATCTGACCATCCGCGCCCTGGGCGACCAGGGTCAACGGCTCCATCCCAACATGGCGGACTTCGACGCCTGGCGGCGGGTCTTCGCGTATGCGCTCCGCGAGCGCGGCGTTCTGGCTGAAGCCACGCCGCGCCGCGCGCGCGGCGTGACGTTGAAGGCCGGTACGGCGCTGTGGAAGATACGCGAGCGTCAGGAGGCGGGGCGAGGAACGGTGGGACGGGTCCAGCGGGACGCCTACCGCGAGGCGGCGATGGCGGCGTTCGGCGGCGAGGCCGAGCCACGGGCGTGGGAGATCCAGATCGCCCGTCGGCAGGCTCGAATCCGCGGCCTCTACCTGGCGCAGGCCAAGCTGTTGATCGCCTCGGGGGAGCCGGACGACCAGGTTCTTGGGCGCGCGGTCCTCGCTTGGGTCAAGGAGATGCCGCGGGTGGAGAGCCAGCGGCAGGCCTTGGCGCGCCAACTGCTTGCCGCCAACGCCCGCCTGCTGGCGAATGACCTTGACCGGGGCAGGCGGTCGCCAGACCTGGATCGTGGTCGATGAGCGATCATCATGCGCTAAGTTCCTAACGCCCGGGCGAGCCGGCCTCGCCGTTGAGCGTGGGCCGACTGACTAATTCGCGAAAAACCGAGCGCGGAGGTGCGCGGGCGTTTGGGCGTATCCATCGTTGGGGCACGGTCGCCGCGGCGAGTTCCTAAACTCGCGGCCTGCAGCTTCTTTTGGCTATCCGATGCGGCCAGTCTTGCCGGAAGAGTCCCCGTGGGGCGGCTGCGGGGAACAGCCGCCCCTGCGGGACACCTTAGCTCGGGGGGATTAGACGGGTTCGGCGTCACACGCTCAGACTAAAGGTTCTGACGCCGCACGGGGTTCCGCCAGCACCTGCACTTTGCGGGACACCGTGCGGAGCTCGCCCGCCCTTGGAAAATCTGATTGGCGGGCGTGACTTGCCTGGGTGCGGGGCAAACGAAGAAGGAGCCAGGCCAGACCAAGGGGCGTCGGCCTGCGGGTCCGGCGCCGGCACCTTGCCTTGGGCCAAGCGCCGCAGGGCAGGTTCGAGCCTTAGGTCATGCCCCCAACCGCGATGGGATCGCTGGCCGGAAAGGTGGCCGCCAGCGCCTCGTCCAGACGTTTCTCCCGTTCAGCCGCAGTCCGCGCTTCGCCGTCCTCCTGGACGCCTGCCTGGACCGTGCGGGCGTCGACGGGGTCTGGGTCTTGATCTAAGTCCGACATGGCGCGGGTGGGCCCGGGATGACTAGAACGGGTAAAAGCGGACGCTGGTGAAGACGATGTGGTCTGCGGCGCTCGGCGCGACCCCGCCCAGGCCGCTGAGGGCGCTCCGTTCGGTGTAGGAGTACTGCATGCCGAACTCCGCGCGTCCGAACGACCCCTGATACAGCGTCTGCCAGAAGCCTATCGTGCCCTGTAGGACGGACTTGGTGACGGCCGAGCAGGATCCCCCCAGAGTTGAGCACCCCTGAAGGTCCAGCAGCGGGTTCCCATAGCCGAACGTGGCGTTGAAACTCTTGCGCCCCACGATCTCCTCGCCGGCGAAGGCATAGACGTCGAGGGCGTGGGTTGCATGCAAGGTGCCGCCGGCGAGCCACGCCGTCTCGGAGATCGGCGCAATTCGCCCGTCAGGGGCGAAGGTGACGTCGGGCAGCTGGGAGGTGCCGTACCGGCCTATCCCGGATCCGGACAGCGCGGACAATTGAAGGTCGAGCACCCCTGGAACCGCGTCGATGGCAAGACCCCCGCCGACGCCGCCCCCATAGACCGTATCGTCATGGGCTCCGATGCGGTCGGTGAAAGCCCGGCCCAGGCCGAAGAGCTCGAGGTGTAGATTGCGGCCGTAGACGCTCGCCTCATAGGCGGCTTTCACGACGACATCCGGCAGGTGGTTGAGCGAACTGGTCGCCGCAGTCGGCGTGACCGGCGTCCCGCCGCCCGCGGAGACGGGCGCGGTGGCGTTGACCGCGCCGGCGAACAGGCCGGTGCTGTTGGTGATCTGATCGATCACGTTGGGGGGCAAGGCGCCGGCGAAGACGGTCTGTGGATTCTCGACCGAGACCGCCAGCCAAAGCTTCTTGCCGAAATCCTTGGTCACCCGAAACTGCGGTTGCCGGGTCCAGACGAAACCGGGAATGAACTGGGCGTCGATCTGTGGAGGAATGATCTCGTTGCGGGGCGTGATCCCCTTGCCGTTCAGCGTCGCCAGCGACCAGGCCTGGCCGGCGAGGAGATGCCACCCGGAGGTTTCCCAGTCGGAGGTCACATAGAGGTTGCGCAGCCTTGGCGTGAACGAGTTCGACTCGTTGGAGTTGGCGGATTGGGCCGCGCCAAGGAAGTCGATTTCGCCATAGGCCGCCAGGTGGGTGGTCGGGTCCACATCGCCTTGCACCAGAAGACCCAACCTTGACTGGCGAGCACTCAGGCGGTCTTCGCTTTCGTGGGCCATCGGGGACGAGGCGAACGGAATGGCGTTGAACGGCGAGAACATGTCACTGCCAAGCGCGCGCGACCGATACTGGTTGGCGGCCTCCAGGAACCCGGTGGGCGTGATGCTGACGCCCTTGTAGTAGAACGCGTCTGTCTTCGGCTTTGCGGCTTCGACGGCGCTCGCCACCTGGGCAGGGATCGTCTGGATCGCGGCGGCCGCCTGCGCGGTCTGCTCCCTCGCCGTCTGCTGAGCCTGGGCTTGCTGTTGCAGCGCCGAGTCGGTTCGCACCTGCGCCGACGCCTGCTCGTTCAGCCGGCCTTTCAGGAGATCGACTTCAGTTTCGAGGCCGTGGACCCTGTCGGAGAGTGTGGCCACCGCATCCAGCGCGCGCTCGTAGGTGGCGGCGTTCACCACAGGCCTTGCCGTTCGGCGATGGTGAGACTTCGGGGGATCGACGCGGGGGGATGTCGCAGGCTGGGCTATCGATGGCGTCGCGCCGGCCAGAGCCAAGACGCCAAGCGCCGCTCCGAGCCAGAGCCGCCGTCGCGCCGCCGCGCAGGTCGCCCAAGGCGCCGCCGCATCCAGAACGGGGTCGACCGCCTCGGCTGTCCCGGCTTCGGCGCAGGACGATGGCGACGACGCGCCCAGGTCCAACCGGCGGCCGGGCGTGAGCGCAGTTCCCCAGTCAGAGCCTCTTTGGATTTCAGGCATGACGAGCCCCTAATGGCGGCGGCGGCCGGCTAATGTGTCTCGTCGTTGCGGCCCGCCTCGAACAGGAACCAGGTGCGGCGCTCGGCCTCGTCGATCCAGACCTCGACCAGGCTGGCGGTTGCGACATCGCGATGGTGGTCGCACTGGTCGTGAAGGTCGCGCATGCAAGCCACCAGCTTGATGGAATCCGCCTGCAAATGGGCCAGCATGTCCCGCGCGCTGACGTAGTCCGCGTCGTTGTCCTGGACCCGCTGAAGCCGGCCGATGTGGCCCACGGAACGCAGCGTCGTTCCACCGATCTTGCGGACGCGCTCGGCGATCGCGTCGGTCGTGGCGAAGATCTGGTCGGCCTGCTCGTCGAGGAGGAGGTGGTAATCCCGGAAGTGCGGCCCCGAGACGTGCCAATGGAAGTTCTTGGTCTTGATGTAGAGCGCGAACATGTCCGCCAGGAGCGCATTCAGTCCCTGCGACAGGTCTGCGATCGCATTCGAGCCCAGCTCGCTGGGCGTGGCGAGCGCGGCGGCCATGCTGAGATTCGGGCTGGGGCTGTTCATCGCAACGCCTTTCATTGAGGGACGGCTTTCGTCGTCCGCCGCAGTCAAACCTACGTCCGCACCGGCGGGGCGTCCTTGGAGCGGGGTTTAGGAGGACTGAGAATTCCTGAGGCGTCGCCGCCTCCGCACTGGACGTTTCCGGCGGAAGCGGCCGGCTAGTCCTGCCGTGGCAAGAGGACGTGCTTGCGCGACCCATCGCCCGCCGCGACGGCTTCATAGGCGTCTACGGCTTGGTGCAGCGGCCATGTCTGGAGCGAGGAGGTTCTTAGGTGGCCGTCCTCGAATCCCGGCCGCAACGCGTCCATGATCCTGGCGATGTGGCTTCCTGTAAGCTTCAGGGTGTCGACGCCGATCAGGCGATGCAGGTCGTGGTAGAAATCAACCAGGTTGAATTCGACGCGGCCGCTTCCGATGCTGGCGATCGCCACCTGGCGGCCACCGACGCGCAGCGACCGCAGACTGGGTTCGAACAGCGGGCCCCCAACCACGTCGAGCACCACGTCGACGCCGCGGCCGTCTGTCAATCTGCGCGCCTCGGCGGTCAGATCGCCCGCCTTCGTGTCGATGAAGGCGTCGGCGTCTGAAGTTCCAACGACGACGTCGGCGCCTATGACCCTGGCCCCGCGCCAATGCGCGACCTGGGTGGCCGCCCGCCCGACCGCTCCCAGCGCGCCGGTGACCAGGACGGTCTCGCCGGACTGGATATCGGCTGCTTCCACGAGGGCCGACCACGCCGCGAGATAGGGGACGCCGACGGCGGAAGCCTCCTCCATCGAGAGGCGCGAGGGCTTCTCCGCTAGCGAATCCAGGTCCACGGCGATATACTGGGCGTGCGTTCCGTCGCGGGTCACGCCGAACCCTGCGCCGCTGCCCCAGACTTCCTTTCCCACCCAGCCTTCGCCGGCGACAACGACGCCGGCGTAGTCGCGCCCAGGCACCCGGGGCAATGAGGCCTTGAAGACGCCGGCGACATTCTTGACGTCGCTCGGGTTGATCGCCGCAGCGCGGAGCTCGACCAGCGCCTCACCGGGTTTGAGATCCGGCACGCGCAGGTCCACGAGCGAGAGGACCGAGGGCGATCCATATCTTTCGAATTGCAGCCCTTTCATCGCGGTCATCTATCGTCTCTGTGTGTTGAAGGGGGCGGGCTGGCGGTCAAATCCGCAGCGGCGGATGCGCTATGCCTATCGTTGCATCTCCAGCACGCGGGACATCGGCAACATGTTGTGGCTGAGGTTGGCCATGATCCAGAGGGACCCTCCGATCACCAGCGTCACGATGAGCACTCCGAAGGCCAGGGCGAGGGCGTTGTTGGTGTTGTCCGGACCTGTGGTGAGGTGAAGGAAGAAGACCAGGTGCACGCCCATCTGGGCCACCGCCAGCGCGATCAACGCCGCGGGGACGGCGGGGGCGTAGATCAGTCCGCTGAAACAGAAATAGAAAGACGCCGCCGTCAGTCCCGCCGCCAGAACAAGGCCGATCACGTAGCCTCGGACACCGACCGCCACGCCGTTTCCATCGAGCTGCTCATCGCCAGGCGCGAGGTTTAATTCCGCGCCAGCCAGCCGGTCGCTAGCCTCGCTCATGGCGTCTTCTCCATCAAATAGACCACGGTGAAGATGGCCACCCAGATGATGTCCAGGGCGTGCCAGAAGAGGGTGAAGCAGAGGATCCGGCGCAGGATGTCGGCCCGGAACCCCTTGGCGACGACCTGAGCCATCATCGTGAGCAGCCAGAGCAGGCCGGCGGTGATGTGCAGCCCGTGGCATCCCACCAGGGTGAAAAAGGCCGACAGGAAGGCGCTGCGTTGCGGGCCATCGCCCTGGGCGGTCAGGCCCGCGAACTCGCTCAGCTCCAGGCCCAGGAAAGCCGCACCGAGCACGAAGGTGACGGCCATGGCGACCTGGAACCAGAGCGCATTGCGGCTCGCCGCCGCCAGGCTCGCCATTCCGCAAGCGAAGCTGGAAACCAGCAGGCAACCGGTCTCCCAGGCGACGTTGGTCAGATCAAAAAGCTGGCGCCCGCCGGGGCCGCCAGCTCTCGCCTCGGCGAGCACGGCGTAGGCGGCGAAGAACGCCGAGAACATCACCATGTCGCTGAGGATAAAGATCCAGAAGCCGTAGCCGACGTAGACGCGCTTCGAGGCCGGTCCGCCCGCGCTGCGCGCCGCGGACGGGCTTTCCAGGGCTTCCTCGCCGATGCGGTCGGAATCGATGGCGTACGCGCTCATGAGGTCCTCGCCGCCAGGGGTTCCAGCCTGGCCCGCCGGTTTTCCCGGTCGATCGTGGCGACGTCGGCCGCCGAGATCAGGTTCTCGACGCGGTCGCGCCAGGCGAAGACCACGAAGGTCGCCCAGGCGCCCGCGAGCCCCGCGAGCGCCAACCACCAGATGTGCCAGATCAACGCGAAGCCCATCAAGGTGGCGAAGAAAGCGCAGACGAAGCCGGTCGCGCTGTTTCGGGGCGTCTCGAGCGCTTCGTACGCAGGCTCGGACGATGGCGCCTGCTGCTCTTGCGCTCCGTGCTTGGCGGCCCAGTAGGCGTCTCGGCCGCGGACCTTGGGCAGAATGGCGAAGTTGAACGCTGGCGGTGGCGAGGCGGTCGACCACTCCAGCGTGCGGCCGTCCCACGGGTCGCCGGTGACATCGCGCAGCGTCTCGCGGCGCGCAATGCTGACCGCAAGCTCGGCGATCTGGCAGACGATGCCGGCGAGGATCACAGCCGCGCCCACCGCCGCAACCAAGAGCCAGGGCCGCCAGGCTGGCACATCGTAGTGCTGCATCCGGCGCGTCATGCCCTCCAGGCCCAGCACGTAGAGCGGCGTGAAGGCGAGGTAGAAGCCGACGAACCAGCACCAGAACGCGGCCTTGCCAAGTCCGCGGTGCAGCCGGAAGCCAAAGGCCTTGGGGAACCAGTATTCGTAACCCGCGAAGGCGCCGAACAGCACGCCTCCGATGATCACGTTGTGGAAGTGCGCCACCAGGAAGAGGCTGTTGTGCAGCACGAAGTCGGCCGGCGGCGCGGCCAGCAGCACCCCGGTCATGCCCCCGATCACGAAGGTGACCATGAAGCCGATCGCCCACAGGATCGGCGTCTCAAAACGTATGCGGCCGCCGTACATGGTGAAGAGCCAGTTGAACACCTTCACCCCGGTCGGCACGGCGATGATCATGCTCATCACCCCGAACACGGCGTTCACATCGGCCCCGGCGCCCATGGTGAAGAAGTGGTGCAGCCACACCATGAAGGAGAGCACGCAGATCGCCATGGTGGCGATCACCATGGACCGATATCCGAACAGCGGCTTGCCGGAGAAGGTGGAGACGACCTCGGAAAAGATGCCGAAGGCCGGCAGGATCAGGATGTAGACCTCCGGATGACCCCAGGCCCAGATGAGGTTCACGAACATCATCACGTTGCCGCCGGCTTCATTGGTGAAGAAGTGGAAGCCCAGGTAGCGGTCGAGAATCAACATGGCCAAAGTCGCGGTCAGGATCGGGAAGGCGGCGATGATCAGCAAAGACGAGGCGAGGCTCGTCCAGCAGAACATCGGCATGCGCAGGTAGGTCATCCCCGGCGCGCGCAGCTTCAGGATCGTTGTGGTGAAGTTTATGCCGGTCAGCAGCGTGCCAATCCCGGAGATCTGGAGCGACCAGAGATAGTAGTCGACGCCGACGCCGGGCGAATATTTCAGCTCCGAGAGGGGCGGGTAGGGCAGCCAACCGGTGCGCGCAAACTCGCCGATGCCCAGGGAGAGGTTGACCAGCAACGCGCCGGTGGCGGTGAGCCAGAAGCTGACCGAATTCAGGGTCGGGAAGGCCACGTCGCGCACGCCAAGCTGCAGCGGCAGGACGAAGTTCATCAGGCCGATGAGAAATGGCATGGCCACGAAGAAGATCATGATGGTGCCGTGGGCCGAGAACACCTGGTCGTAGTGCTCTGGCGGCATGTAGCCCTGCGAATGGAGCGCGATCGCCTGCTGCGAGCGCATCATCAGGGCGTCGGAGAAGCCGCGCAGCAGCATCACCATGGCCAGCAGCGTGTACATGACGCCGATGCGCTTGTGGTCGACGCTCGTCAGCCACTCGCGCCACAGGTACGGGAAGCGCCCCCGGATCACCACCCAGGCGAGCACCGCCAGGATGGCCGCCGCCACCGTCGCCGAGGCGATCATCGGGATCGGCTGGTCGAGGGGTAATGCGTCCCAGCCAAGTCTGCCGAGCAGTTTCATGGCGCCTTCTCCGACTTGGGCGATGAACCCCCACCCAGGGGACCCGGGCCAGGGGGCAACTCTCGCATCGCGATTTGCTCGAAGAGCCCCTGTGGGGCGGCGCGGTAGGTGAAGGGCGCCACGTCCTGGCTCTGGCGGCTGAGCGCCACATAGGCGGACGCGTCCAGCACCGGACCGGAAGACTTCGCATCCGCAGCCCAGGCCGCGAACGCCGCCGGCGCGACGGCGCGGGTTTCGAAATGCATGCCTGCGAAGCCGTCGCCGCTGAACTGGCTGGCGAGCCCGGGGTAGGAACCAGGATGGTCGGCCTGCAGGTTCAGCTGCGTGACCATGCCGTTCATGGTGTAGATCATGCTGCCAAGCTGCGGGACGAAGAAGGCGGTCATTACGCTGCCCGAGGTCAGCCGTAAGTGCAGCGGCGCGCCGGCCGGCACGACGAGCTGGTTGACGCTCGCGATGCCCAGGTCGGGGTAGATGAAGAGCCATTTCCAATCGAGCGACACCACCTCAACCTGCAGGGGGCGGGCCGCGCCCGCGGGGAGGGGCTTTGCCGGGTCGAGGTCGTGCGAGGAGACCCAGGCCAGGCCACCCAGGAACATGATCACCAGCGCCGGGATCGACCAGATGATCAGCTCGATTCGCCCCGAGAACGACCAGTCGGGGAGGTATCGCGCGCGCGCGTTGGAGGCCCGGAACCACCAGGCGAAGGCCAGCGTGGCCACGATCACCGGAACGACGATCACCAGCATGATGGCGACCGCATCGAGCAGGATCAGCTTCTCGCCTGCGCCCACCGGTCCTTGCGGGTCCAGCACGCCGCGGCATCCGCCGAGCAGCGCCAAGGGACATGCCGCGGCGCGTGTCGCGACGGCGAGCAAGGCCACGTATCGCCGCGACCCGCCTGCCGACCCGCCGTTGCTTTCCGCCGGGCGGGCCCTTTCCGGATTGAGAGTGGTCATTCCCATCCTTCCGCTAGGCTCCGAGCGAAACGCCGACCAGGCGGCCGATGGCGAAGGTGACCGCGGCGGCTGCGTAGCCGATCAGAACCTGCCTTGACGCCGAGAAGGCGAACCCCCGGCCGGTGAACAGCGAGGTTCCCGCGCCGATCGCCGCCAGCACTATGCCACTCAAGGCCAGGCTGGCGAACACCGCCGGCCAACCGGAAAGGACGAGATAGGGCGCGACCGGAAAGACGGCCCCCAAGGCGAATAGGCAGAACGAGGCGGTTCCTGCCGCCCAGGCTGAACCGCCGAGCGAATCCGGATCGATTCCCAGCTCCTCGCGGGCCAGCGTATCGAGGGCGGTGTCCTTGTCGGCGAGCAGCCGGTCGGCGAGTTCCCTCGCCTGCGCTTCGGGCAGGCCCTTGGACCGGTAGATGAGAACGAGCTCTTCCTTCTCCTCCTCCGGGGCTTGTTCGAGTTCCGCAGCCTCGGTGGCGATCTGCCGCTGGTTGAGCTCGCGGGCGCTGTTCACCGACAGCCACTCGCCCATCGCCATCGAGCATGACCCTGCCACAAGGCCGGCTATGCCGGTGAGCAGGATCGTGTGCGCCGACGTGGCGGCGCCGGCGACACCCATGACAAGGCTGAGGTTCGAGACGAGACCATCGTTGGCGCCCAGCACCGCGGCGCGCAGCGAGTTGCCGCCACCGCCACTGTGCCTGCCCTCCAGCGTCGCGATCGATGGCCCGGGCAGGCCGCCGCTGGCGGAGGCTGCGGCTTGGATGACGCGGGCGTGCGATCGCTCGGCGGTCGGCAGTCCGCCGGCGACAGCCTCGGGTTGCTCGTCGTAAGCACCCACGTCGCGCGCTTCGGCGGCGGCGATGCTGGGCAGGATGAATGACGGGCCAAAGCGACCGGCGAGCCAGGCCATCGCGCGCGCGCGGACGCTGGGGACGACGCCCAGTGATTTCGCCCCGCCGCCGCCGAGGTGACCGCGCCAGAACTGTGCGTGGGCGCGCTCGACCGCGGCGAGCTTGCGGTAGACCTCGGCGAGGTTTGGATCCGGCTCCGCGGCCGCCAGCGCGCCGTAGACCGCCGCGCTGTCGACCTCGCCCTGCAGATTGGCGCGATAGCGTCGGATGTCGTTCGGGGCGTTCACCAGCGCATCTCCTTCACGACGCCGCCGGCGTTCGCGCCGCCGCCGCCCCGCCCTCGGCCCTGCGGATCGATTGCACGTCCCAACCACCCCCTAGCGAGCGCACCAGATCGACGCCGGCCTGCAACCGGCGCGTGGCAATGGCCAGAACGGTGACCTCGGCTTGCAGTTCAATGGTCTGGGCGGTGACGACGTCGAGATAGGTGACCTCGCCTTGCCGATACTGGATCATCGCCAGGTCTTCGGCATGCCTGGCGGCGGCGACGGCGGCGGCCTGCTGAGCCTCCTCGTCGGCCAGTCGGTTGCAAAGCGCCAGGTTGTCCTCGACCTGCTGGAAGGCGGCCAGGACGGTGGAGCGGTAGCTGTCGCCGGCCTCGTCGAACTGGTCGCGCGCGGCCCGAAGCGCCGCCTTGCGACGACCGCCATCGAACAGGGTCATCGCGAGCGTCGGGCCGAGCGTCCACCAGCTGTTGGCGGCCGTCAGCAGGTTGCCATTGCCGGTGTTCTGAAACCCGCCGGTCGCGTCAAGGCTGATGCTCGGATAGAACGCCGCCCGCGACACGCCGATCATGGCGTTGGCCGCTGCGGCTCGCCGCTCGGCGGCTGCGATGTCCGGCCGCCGTTGCAGGATCACCGACGGCGTCGCCACCGGCACCTGCGGCGACGTCGGCAACATGGCCATCGGCGGGATCGAGAAGCTCGATGCCGGCTGGCCCACGAGAGCGGCGATTTCGTGCTCGTAGAGGGCGCGTTGCGCGCCGATGTCGACCTGCTGGGCCTTGGCGGTCTGCAGTTGCGTCTGGGCGCGGGCGACGTCGAGGCCAGCCACGGCGCCGCCGTTGTGCAGCGTCTCGGTCAGGCGCAGAGCGATCGTATAGGCCGCTGTCGTGTCCGCGAGGAGCTTGGCCTCGGCGTCAAGGCCGCGGAGGCTGAGATAGGCGTCCGCCAGCTGCGCCTCCAGGCTCAGGCGCACCGATGCGGCGTCTGCCCCGCTGGCCTGGGCCTGGTATTTTCCGGCCGCGACCAGGTTGCGCACCCGACCCCACAGGTCGATCTCGTAAGAGACCGTGGCGGCGGCGAAGTCATTGCCATAGTAATTCGGGCCGCCGACCCGCAGCGGCCGATTGGCGGACTCGCGGTTCGTGGTCGCCGAGGCGCCGAGGTCCACTTCGGGATACTGCGAGGCGCGAGCCTCGGCGGCGTAGGCCCGGGCTTCGTCATAGCGGGCGAGCGCGAGGGCGAGGTCCGGATTGCCGGTCTCGATCCGCTGCTCAAGCCCGTTCAGCGTGTCGTCGGCATAGACCGTCCACCAGTCTCCACGCGGCGCGGCGTCGGCGGGGCTGGCAGGCGTCCAGGGCCCGGTCTCCTTGTAGGAGGTCGGCAGGGTCAGGGACGGCGGCGCATAGGCGGGCGCGAGGTTGCACCCGCCGAGCGCCACCGTGGCGGCGAGGCAAATGCCCGAACTAGCGCGTCGCATGGCCGCCTCCAGCCGGAGCGCCCGCTGTCGCGATCTTGACCGGGTCGCCGGGCTGGAGCGAATCCGGGGGGTTGTCGATCACCCGATCGGCGGGGGTGACGCCGGACGCAATGATGACGCTCGAGCCCAGATCCCGCCCGATCGTGACCGGTCGGATCGCCACGCGGCCGGTCGGCCCGACCACGGCGACAGACATGCCGGCGTCACGGAACATCAGCGCGGTCGCAGGGAGCTGGATGGCTCCGGCGTCGGCGGGCAGGTTGAAGCGGACCTGAGCATAGGCCCCGGGTTTGAGCGCCCGGTCCTTGTTGTCGATCTGCAGCTGGACGAGCAGCGTGCCGCTCTGCGGCACGATGGCGCTGGCGTTGGAGGAGAGATTGGCCATGAAGGATCGGCCCGGGTAGCCGGGTAGCGTGAAGACTGCGGTCATCCCGGGTCTGACGTCCGCCAAATAGTTCTGCGGCACCGGCACGTAGATCCTGAGCCGACTCTCGTCGGCGACCGTGAAGAGCGGCGTACTGGATGGCGCCCCGGCGGCGATCAGATCGCCGATGTCGGTGGATCGGGTCGTGACGACCCCGTCGAAGGGCGCGACGATCCGCTTGAACCCCTCCAGCGCCTCAAGCCGGGCGACATTCGCGCGGGCAGCCGCGGTGAGCGCGACCTTCGCCGCCAGGTCGCCGTTCTTGGTGTCCGCGTCCTGTTGCGACACCGCGTCCTGAGCCAGAAGGCCGGCCCATCTGACTGCCGTGGTTCGCGACAGGTGCTCATTGGCCTGGGCGGTGCCCAGATCGGCCTTGGCCATGGCCAGCTGTTGATCCAGATCGGGCGTGTCGATTTCGCCGAGCGTTTGGCCCGCCTTCACCACGGCGCCGATGTCCACGTTCCAGCTCTTGAGATAGCCGCTGACCCGCGCATAGATCGGCGCGGTGTTGAAAGCCTGCAGTTGGCCGGGCAGGACCAGCGTCTGCGGCCCAACGCCGTTGAGGTTAAGGAGCGTGACGGTCGGAACCGCCTCCGCGTCGGTCCAGCTTTTCACGCTCTGGTTGGCGCCGACGCGGGTCACGACGCCGAGGACCGCCACGGCCACCGCCACGCAGAGGGCGGCAACACCGATCATCTTCAGTCGCGGCGGCAGTGTGTGTCGCAGCGGGTTCGGTTCCTCAGGCATAGGCCTCTCCTTTCCGCCGGTCGGATTGGATCGCTGGGCGGGTCGGTTGGGTCGCCGTGCGGCCGTGCACGAGGCTGAACACGACCGGCACGAACATGAGGGTGGCGCAGGTCGCGAAGATCAGTCCTCCGATCACGGCGCGGCCGAGCGGGGCGTTCTGTTCGCCGCCTTCCCCCAGGCCAAGCGCCATGGGCGCCATGCCGATGATCATGGCCATGGCGGTCATCAGCACCGGGCGGCAGCGCGTGAGGCCGGCCTCGACCGCCGCCAGGACGGCGTCGCCAGTGGCGGCCAGGCGTTCCCGTGCGAAGCTGACCACCAGGATGGAGTTCGCCGTGGCGACGCCCATGCACATGATCGCGCCGGTCAGGGCCGGGACGGACAGGGTGGTGTGGGTGGCGAACAGCATCCAGACGATGCCGGCGAGCGCCGCCGGCAGGGCGGTGATGATCACGAACGGGTCCAGCCACGACTGGAAGTTCACGACGATCAAGAGGTAGATCAGGACGATCGCGCCCAGGAGGCCGAAGAACAGGCCCGAGAACGCAGCGTTCATCGTGGCGACCTGCCCGCGCAGGATGACCGTAGCGCCCCGCGGCGCGTGGGCCGCAGTCTGCTTGATCAAGGATTGCAGGTCCTTCGCCACCCCGCCCAGGTCGCGGTCCTGGGTCGTGGCGAAGAGATCGATCACCGGCTGGATGTTGTAGTGGCTGACGATCGCGCTGGACTGGTCACGGCTGATCTTGCCGAGGCCGCCCAACACTTGAGGGCTGGCGCCCGGCGCCGCGCCGGTCACCGGAATGTTGGACAGCGCCGCCAGAGAGTTGACCTGATATTCCGGGGTCTGGGCGACGATCGGGTAGGAGACCCCGTTTTTGGGGTCCAACCAGTAGACCGGCGCTGTCTGCGAGCTTCCCGCCAGTGACGTCGTCACGCTGTTCGTCACGTCGCGTTCGCTGAGCCCGACCTGCGACATGCGTGAGCGATCTACGTCGACGCGAAGCTCTGGATTGTCGTTCGACTGCTGCATCCGTGCGTCGGCGATCCCGCGGATGGTCCGCATCCTGCGCAGCAGCTCCAGCGCATAGGCCTGGTTCTTCCGCTGGTCCGGACCGCTGACCTGGAGATCGAGCGGCGCCGGGGTGCCGAAGTTCAGGATCTGGCTGATGATGTCAGGTGGCGGGAACGAGAACGTGACGCCCGGGAACCTGGCCGGAAGTATCTGGCGCAGCGTCCGTACATAGTCCGCAGTGGGATGGTGTCCGGCGTTGAGGCTGACGAAGATGTCGCCATCCTGATATCCAATCAATCCGGAGTTATTGTAGATAACGTTGACCGCACTTATTGGCATGCCGATGTTGTCAACGATCGTGCCTAAGTCGTTGGGGGGGATTGTGTGGCGGATTTGCCTTTCGATGGCGCCGAACATGGCCGAAGAATCCTCGATCCGCGTTCCCACGGGCGGGCGCACATGCAAGGTCATCTGTCCTGAATCGACCGACGGGAAGAAATTCGACCCGAGAAGCGGCGCGAGACCGAACGAGGCGACCACAACCGAGATGAAGCCGATCAGAAACGGCCGCCGGTGCGCGAGGGCCAGGGCGAGGAGGTTTCGATAGCCTTCCCGGAATTGTTCGAAGCGGTGGGCGAACCCTTCCTGAAAGCGGGCCAGCGGATTGCGGGTGGCGTGCGCAGCGCCCGACGCCTCGGCATCGGCGGCGCGGTGCGGCTTGACAAGGTACATCGCCAGCGTCGGCACCAGGGTCCGCGACAGGACGAACGAGGCGATCATGGCGAACACCACAGACTCGGCCATCGGCACAAACAGGTATCCGGCGACGCCTCGGAGCGCGAACATCGGCACAAAGACGATGCAGATGCAGAGCAGGCTCACGAAGGCCGGCGTGACGATCTGCGCGGCGCCGTCGAGGATGGCGGTCTCGACGTCCTTGCCCTGCTCCAGATGCCAGTTGATGTTCTCGATGGTCACCGTGGCGTCGTCGACCAGGATGCCGACCGCCAGGGCCAGGCCGCCCAGGGTCATGATGTTCAGCGTCTGGCCGGCGATCGCCAGTCCGGCCAGCGCGCTGAGGATCGCCAGGGGAATGGAGACCGCGATGATCACGGTGGAGCGCCAGCTGCCGAGGAACAGCAGGATCATCAGGCTGGTGAGCGCCGCGGCGATCAGGCCCTCCCGGATAACGCCGCTCACCGCGGCCTTCACGAACAGGGACTGGTCGTTGAGCGGGATGATCCTGAAGCCTGGCGGCAAGATCTGCTTGAGCCGGGGCAGGGCGTCCTTGACGCCCTGGACCACGGCCAGAGTTGAGGCCGACCCGCTCTTCAGGATGGTCGTCAGTACCGCGCGGGCGCCATCGACATGGACGATGCTCTGCTGGGGCGGCGCACCATCGATGACGTGACCGACGTCGTGGATGTAGATGGTTGCGCCGTTCACCGTCTTGATCGGCAGGTCGTTCAGTTCGGCGATCGACTCCGGGGAGTCGTTGAGTTTCACCGTGTATTGCAGCGATCCGATCTTGGCCGTACCGGCCGGCAGGATCTGGTCCTGAGCCGCGATCGCCGTCTCGACGTCCTGAGCCGACAAGCCCTTGGCCTGCAGATCGCGGGGGTGCAGGTCGATCTCGACCTCGCGGACGCGTCCGCCATAGGGATAGGGGATCGCTGCGCCCGGAACGGCGCTGAGCACCGGCCGGATATCGTTCATCGTCCGGTCCAGCACCTGCTGTTCTGAAAGCCCGCCGCCGGAGGTCGCCAGCTGCAGGATCGGCACCGTTGAGGCGTTGTAATTGAGGATCAGCGGCGGCGTTATGCCGGGCGGCATTTGCCTGAGCACCGTCTGGGAGACCGAGGTGACCTGGGCGGTCGCGGTGCGGATGTTCACGCCGGGCTGGAAGTAGATCTTGACGATGCCCATTCCGGGCAGCGACTGGCTCTCGATATGTTCGATGTCGTTGACCGTCAGCGGCAGTGTGCGTTCATAGGGCGTGATGATCCGGCCCGCCATGTCGTCGGGCGACAGGCCGGTGAAGCTCCAGGCGACCCCGATCACCGGGACGCCAATATTCGGGAAAATGTCAGTCGCGGTGGTCAGCGCGGCCAGCGGGCCCACGATCAGGATGAACAGCGCCAGCACTATGAAGGTGTAGGGCCGCTGCAGCGCGACCCGAACGATCCACATCATGGCGATCCATCCGACAGCGGGCGGGCGGCTCCCTCAACACGCTGCTGTTCCCGAAGGTGAGGCGGACGCCCGGCGAAGTCCTTGAGCTAGGCCTGAGTGCTCGTGAGAATCCCTGAGGGCTCGCCTTCCCCTCGTGTTGGCGGCGCCATGAATTCGGGTCCGACCGGATCGGCGATTGTCGCGCGAAGGATGCGCTCCACCTCGGCCATGGTTTCGGCGTCGAGCTTCCAGCCGGCGATGGCGCCGGTGGGCTGCAGCTGATCAGGCTTGCGCGCGCCCCAGAGCGCCGTGCTGATCCCCTGATCCAGCACCCAGCGGACCGCCAGGTGGATCACGCGTTTGCCGAAGCGTTGCTGCGCCAATTGATCGAGCTCTTCGACCGCGGAAAGGTACTGCGCGTAGCGGGGCGGCTGGAATTTCGGATCTGTGCGGCGCAGGTCGTCGCCCCCGAACCTCGTGTCCGGCTGCATGCGGCCGGAGAGCAGGCCGCGGCAGAGGGCGCCATAGCCCAGCGTCATTATCCCGTGCTGGCGGCAATAGGGGAGGAGGTCCGCCTCGGCGGCGCGCTCGAAGAGATTATAGGGAGGCTGCAGGACATGAAGCGGGGCGATCTGCCGGAACTGCTGCATCTGATCGACCGAGAAGTTGCTCACGCCGATCGCCCGGATCTTGCCGTCGCGATAGAGCGCGCCCATGGCCTCGGCGGTCTCCTCGATGGGAACCAGCGGGTCAGGCCAATGGACCTGGTAGATGTCGATGTAGTCGGTGCGCAGTCGGCGCAGAGAGTCCTCGACTTCCTTGAGTATCCGCGCTCGGCTGGCGTTGCGGAACACCTTGCCGCCGTTCCATTCGAGGCCGACCTTCGTCGAGATGACGGCCCGCGACCGCAGGCCGGCTTCACCGAGCGCCTGGCCGACGAGATCCTCTGAGTGTCCAAACCCATAGGCAGGCGCCGTGTCGATGAGGTTGATCCCTCCTTCGACCGCGGCGCGGATCGTGGCGATCGACACCGCATCGTCCGTGCCGCCCCACATCCAGCCGCCGATCGCCCAGGTCCCGAGCGCGACGCGGGAGATCTCGACCGACGTGCCTGGGATTTTTGCGAACTCCATGTTCGCGCTCAGCGTTTGCGATGAACTGGCCATGTCTTCGGTTCCGTAGTTGGACGGCGCGCGCCCGCGTCATTCCGCAGGCATCGGATGAAGAGCGAGTGATGGAACAGGCGCGATGCCAGCCTCTTCCTCGGCGACCCGGCCGAGAGCCGTCCAATCCAGGTTGTCATAGCCACGGGCGATGCCGGTGATGAGGCGATCGCGCACGACGCTCACCGAGGGCATCGGCGAGCTGGCCGCCTCCGCTTCGGCGAGGGCGAGACGCACGTCCTTGAGCACCAGGGGCAAGACGAATCCCGGCTCGTAGGATCGCGCCACGATCTTGTCGCCGTACAGCTTGTGCACTCGGCCGCTGAACATCGTACCGGTCATGATGTCGATGAACGGCTTCGGATCCAGACCACGCTTCAGGAACACTGCGACAGCCTCCGAAATCATCTCCAGGGCGGTCGCGCTCATCATGTTGCCGAGCAGTTTGACGAGGTTCGCGTGCCAGGGCTCGGCGCCCACCATCAAGGTCTTCTGTCCGAGGCTGTCGAACAGGGGCTGACAGCGCGCCAGGTCGTCGTCGGCGCCAGCGGCGAGGACGTAGAGCAGGCGTTGCCTGGCGGCGTCCGGGTTTCCGAACACGGGCGCGGCGACGTACCTCTGCCCGCGCTTGTGGTGTTCGCTGGTCAGCCGCGCCGCCATCGCCGTGCTGATCGTGCTCATGCAAAGATGTATCGCGCCCGGACCCATACCCTGGGCAAGGCTGCCGGCGCCGCGCTCGTCACGGCCCAGCGCGACTTCGCGCACTGCTTCGTCGTCGGGCAGCATGCTGACGATGATCCCGCATTCGAACAGGTCGGCGATCCCTGCGGCGATCTCGACGCCAAGCGAAGCGAGCCTGACAGCGTCTGCGGGGCGGCGCGCGTAGCCGACGACCCGGTGACCCGCGGCAACGAGGTTAGCGGCCATAGCGCCGCCCATGCGGCCAAGGCCCACGAACCCCACGTCAGACCACCGCTGGGAGCGGCCGTTCACGCTTGCATCCGTCATGGTCTCGCCTCTGTCCGACCCCCTGACGCTGGAGGTAGGTGCGGCCGGCCCCGGGGGGAGGGGGGCCGGCCGCCTTTGCGACCGCCGATACTGGTATGGGCGGCCGCGAACGAACCCGGGCGGGTGGGGGCTGGAGCGCGGGTCCGTATTTCAACTCGGTAGGTACGTTGCGGGTGACTATCGGAGCGCCGCTGGCCAAAGTCCTTGGAGCAATGCTGAGTTCTCTTGAGATGGCCTGAGCCGTGGTCTTCACACGCGGGCCCGCGCGTTCGCGGAGGTAAGGTTCCGAGTCGAACCGACAAGTCGCTAGCCAGGATGTCGGCTTCTGGGCGCCAGGGTGGCGAACCTATTTGTCGTCGGGCCCGAATAGTCGAACCACTCGCTGCACATTCCGGTCCCTGCGCCCGTATGGGCTGATCGCGGCAGTACGGTCTTTAAGCGAAACTTGACGGCTGGCTTACCGTTGGCGCGGCTTCACTTTCCCCTAGTGCTGTCGTTCAGCGAGTCCGCAATCGTGCAGAAGGGTCGATGACCGCTTCGACCCTCAAGCGTCTCCCCTGTTTGAATCGGCGGTCCAGACTGATGTGGATCAAAGTCACACGCGGACGCTAGTCGATCCTGGCTGTGCATGTCGCCGAAGCTCATCGGTCCAGCTGGGTTTAGGGCTATAGCGCTGGGGGCCGCGTTGGCGCATTTGCGCGGTCCCTCATTTTCCCCACTCTTCGGACCGTCTGGCGTTCGCTATCGGGCCGGAAGGCTAGGACCGGTTTCGACCCGTTGCCGACCTTCGACGATTGCGGTCTGATCGCTCGCGGCAAGGCGGGGAAAGAGAAATGCCACAGCGAGGTCACGAGCTGCGCATCGCGTGCGCGGTCCTTTTTGCAACCGTCGGCCTGTCCTGCGCCGCCATGGCGGAGCCGGCCAAACCGCTTACGCTGGACTCTGCGGTGACCGACTATTGCGCCGCTTGGAGCGCTGCCGATCGGGGCGTTCGAGATCGCCTGCTCGCACGGGTTTGGGCGCCGGACGGAGTCTACAGCGACCCCGAGCCGACGCTCGCGAAGGGCCGTACGGCGCTCAGCGACGCCGTAGCCGCCTTCCAGCGTCAATATCCGGGCGCGCATTTCCAGTGCAGCGCGCCGCAGATGCACCACGGCGCCATGCGGGTGACATGGATCCTGCTCAGGCCTGACGGGTCGCAGGTGACCCAAGGGGAGGACATCTACGACATGGCCCGCGACGGCCGCATCCAACGCGTCGTCGGGTTCTTCGGCGATCCCCCGCAGGCCGCGCCCATTCTCCCGGCTAAGGCTTCGGCGGCGGCGCAGGGTGGAGCCGCCCCGCTCGTCGGAACCTGGCGCCTGGTTTCGGCGACCGAGCGCATGAGGGATGGGACGGAGCGGCCCGATCCCAACGTCGGTGCTCAAGGGCGCGGCTATATCGTCTACACGGCGACGGGCCAGGTCTGCGCCATGTTGGGGCACAGCCAACGGGCGCGTTGGGCCATCGCCGACCAACCGTCAGCGGCCGAGGCCGGCGCTATTCCCGAGAACCTGGTCGCGTACTGCGGAACCTATTCGGTCGATGAGGCGGGCGGCTTTGTGGTCCACCACGTCGAAATCGACCTTTCCCCGAACGGCACCGGAACAGACCGCAAACGCTTCTTCACGGTGACAGGAGACCGCCTCGTATTGCGCGCGGCGCCTCCCCTGCCGGAAGACGTGCAGGCCTTGACCATCACCTGGGAACGTGTCCGCTGAGCGCGTCGACGACCCAGGCCACGACGCTGGCCCCGCTTGGGAGAGACTCTGTGATCCGACGCTATGTGGTTTCGCTTCTCGGATGCCTTCTCGGCCTAGGGTTGACGGTGGCGCAGGCCGCGCCCCCCGGCGATCCGATCCTGGGAACCTGGAAGCTGAATGCTGAAAAATCGACGTTCACGCCAGGTCCGGGATGGCGGAGCCAGACGCGAGCATACCAGGTCATTCCCGCAGGGGTCTCAGTCACCTGGACAGGCGTTGATGCCGGCGGCGAGAGCATGCAGGTCAGTTACACCTATCAGTATGACGGCCGGGACTATCCGATGAAGGGTTCCGCCAGCTACGACACCTTGAATGCCGTGCGCATCGACGAGCGAACCGTCAGGTCGGAGGAGAAGCGAGACGGCAAGATCATCGGCGTCGCCGTGCGAGCCGTCTCTCCGGATGGGAACCGCCTGACCATCACGGATGAGGGCACGAACAGGAAAGGTCAGAAGTTCTCGCAGGTGCTGGTGTTCGACAGAGCGGCGACCAATTGAAGACAGCGCACGATGAAACGCCGCATCTGGCTACATCGAACGACCGCTCACCCCCCGATGCCGACGTTCAGAAGGTCCGCTCTCGGGAAGGGAGCCTAAGACCGCTTTCGACGGAGGGCTCAACCGGTGAACGCAACACGCTAACCTTTTATCAGAGGTTGGGTGTCCACTGAATCGAGGGAGGATCACATCCACAAAGCCAAGCCCTGGCACGGCCTTCGGGAGTTCCTGAAGGAGTACGCGATCATCGTCGCCCGCTTGCCGCCGCCCGTCGCCTCACAGGCGAACCTAAGACTTTAGTCCTAGGTCTTTAGTCCAATAGCCATGGCCAGAAGGGGGGATATCGTCAGCGACAGCTCGCGGGAACAGGGGCGAAGCATGCGTATTTGTCTAATGGGCCTGGCGGCGACGGTCGCCGTCCTCGCTTGCGGAGCCGGCTCGGCGGCAACGGCCGCTGGCTACGTCTACACCGCGCTGGACGACCCGGCCGCCGCTCCTGGCGCGACCTTTGTTTACGGCATCAACGACCTGGGCCAGGTCACGGGCTATTTCTCGGACATCTCGGGCCTGAACCATGGCTTCGTGGAGAGTGGCAGCGTCTACACCACGCTGGACAACCCGGCCGCCGCTCCCGGCCAGACGTTTGCGTCCGCCATCAACAACGCGGGCCAGGTCGTAGGCACTTTCTCGGACACCTCCGGCCTTAGCCATGGCTTCGTGGAGAGTGGCGGCGTCTACACCACGCTGGACGACCCGGCCGGGGCTCCGGGCCAGATATCAGCTTCAGGCATCAACAATACGGGCCAGGTCGTAGGCACTTTCTCGGACACCTCCGGCGCTAACCACGGCTTCGTGGAGAGTGGCGGCATCTACACCACGTTGGACGACCCCGCCGCGTATGCCGGCCAGACCTATGCTTCCGGCATCAACGACGCAGGCCAGGTCACGGGCTATTTTTTTGACGCCGCCTCAGGCATCGCCCGCGGCTTCGTGGAAAGCGGCGGCCTCTACACCAACCTGGACGCGCCAAGCTTCGGCGATACGTTTGCTTCCGGCATCAACAACATGGGCCAGGTCACGGGCTTCGTCTATGAGATCGGCTCAGCCACCCAGCACGGCTTCGTCGAGATTGGCGGCCTGTACATCTTCCTGAACTACCCGGGCGCCAGCGGCTACACGGACGGACTCGGCATCAACGGCCTAGGCCAGGTCGTGGGGATTTTCGGTGACGCCTCGGGGGGCACCCACGGCTTCGTGGCGACGCCCGTCCCCGAGCCTGCGGCCTGGGCGATGCTGCTCATCGGCTTCGGATCCCTCGGCGCGACATTGCGAGCGGAGCGCAAAAAGAACGGCGCCCGGGCGCCCGCCTGACCGGCCCGACGTCTGCTCGCGTCTCCGACCAACGGCAGCTCACCACCCTTGGCGGACTTTCGAAAAGTTCGCTGGCAAGCGCGGCTTCAAAGACCGGTTCCGACCCAAAGCGGACGTCGAGCCCGTAGCTAGCCTCGTCTCGGCGTGACCCTGAGGGCTAGGCTCGCGAGACCGCGAAGGGTGTTGTTCAGCCTCCGAACGGGCGGCGCAGCGAGTTCAATTCGCTCGATGCGTTCGGCCAGCGCCTGCAAAACAATCTCCCCTTCCATGCGCGCGACGGCCTGCCCGACGCAGCTATGGATGCCGTACCCGAAAGCGACGTGACCGGACGTCTTGCGTAAAATGTCGAAGCGGTCGGGCTGCTCCCATCGGCGTGAGTCTCGGTTGGCCGCCCCCAGGAAGAGTAGAATCTTGGCTCCGGCGGGCAGCGCCACGCCCCCCAACTCCGTCTCGGTCGTGGTCGTGCGGAAGAAGGTCTGCACCGACGATTCGAAGCGTAGCGCCTCTTCGAATGCCGGGCGGGCCAGCTCTGGCCGGGCCTGCAACTGCGCCCAGGCCTCGGGATGGGTCGCCATGGCGAACAGCGCATTCCCCAGCCCGTAGACCGTTGTGTCCAGGCCGGCCGAGAGCAGCGACCTGACGAGGAGCGCCGCCTCGTCCACGGACACTTCGCCACGGTCAACGCCGTCAAAAACGCGGGCGCCCAGGCTTCCGGGCCGCAGGGCGCCGCGGTTGCACTGTCTCGTCACCCAGTCGCGAGCCTCCTCCCCGGCGCGGAGTGTCTCTTCGAACCGCTGGTTGCGCGGGCCGAAGGCGTTGAACAGAAACGCCGCGTAAGGGAGCAGGTGCTCGCGACCCTCCTCGCAAAGCCCGAGCGCGTCGGCGAACACGCGGATCGGATAGACCTCCGCCAGCTCTGTCACGCCATCGAACGCCCGGTGCGAAACCAGGCGGTCCAGGAGAGCGTGCGCCTCGGCCTCGAACTTTGGTCGCAAGTCGCGCAGAGCCGAAGGCGAGAGGGCGAGCGCCAGCACGGGCCTGGTGCGCTCGTGCAACGGCGGATCAGCTTCGAGCACGAGGCTCGGCGGGCGAAAGAACGCCTCCCCCTTCTGTATGTTCGCCAAGCCGACGCCGGCGGCTGAGGAAAAGGTGCGCCAGTCCTGAAGCGCCTGTTGGACCTCCGCGTGGCGCGCCGACGCGTAGACGCCGTACTTCTCGAGCCAGACGACCGGCCCGGCCGCTCGCAACCTCTCATGGTCGGGATAGGGATCCGCCAGAAATTGGTCGGAGAACGGGTCAATATCCAGCGTCGGTGGAAATGCCGCCATCGCGACCCGCCCCCTCCTTCATGATCACAGGCCCGTCAGCCCAGTTTCACCGTGGGCTGCGCGATTTGCTTTCGCAAGATGGGCTCGGGGAACGGCCTCGACTTGAATCCACTCGGTCCGATGTCCGCTTCCGCCCGATCATGACATTCGCAGGGTCCGCTCTCGAGCATCGAGCCAACGACCGCTTTCGACCCAAAGCGGACCTTCGGGCAGCCGCCTGCGTGAGCCCGAAATGCGCCAGTTGCGGACTTTCGGTCCGCTCCAGAATGCGGACATTCGTTGGCGACGAGATTTGAATGACCGAACACCACCGACTATCGCGGAATCGCTGCCTCAACGAAGCCGCCAAAGATCGCCTGGCCAGGATGATCGAGACCATGCAACTCCTGGTGCCATTGCAGCCCCATCGCGAACCGGCACCCTGGGATCTCTATTGCCTCAATAACCCCGTCGTCGGCGACCGCGCTGGCAATCACGGCGCCAGATAGCGTGGCAAGGGCTTCCCGATGATAGGAGTTCACCGACAGACGCCCTCCGGCTAGTGCGCAGAGCTGTGTCCGAGCCAAGGTCGTAACTTCATGCGGTCCGCCCGCGTCATGACCGGAAACGTTCGCATTGAGCTTCGCGCCATGGATACACGCCAAAGCTTGCATGCCGGCGCACATCCCCAGCACGGGCTTGTCCTGCCCAAGGAAGCCCCGAACGAGCGCAATCTCCACCTCTGGCCGCGCGGTTTGGGGCGCTCCTGATGTCTGGGTCGCGTACCACGCGGCAGGGAAAGCGAAGCGCCCTCCGGCCGTCAGAAGTCCGTCGAAGGACGCGACCACTTCGTTGACCAGAGACATTTCATACGGAACGCCGAACGGGGCCGCACCCGCATCGATCAGGCGGTGAAAGTAGCCCTTGTGGGCCTCATAGCGGGAACCCCCAGACGAGGTGTTCTCGTCCATGAGCACGGCGATGCGGGGGCGGGGGCGTGTTCGCGTCATCAGCCCTTTCAGCCGGCGTCCCGCGAGTACCCAAATCGTCCGGCGGCCTCATCTAGAATCGGCCAAATCGATGTGACCTCCTGAGGCGAGAGGTTTTCACGCCACCTTCCAACACGTCTTTCGTGATCCGGCCGCGAATAGCTTTGCGAAGTCAGAGCCTCGACAAACGCCTCGGAATTGGTGTCCTGGACTCGGTCGGCCCAGCGCCGCAAATGCGTGCCCACGATCGTTGGGTCCAAGCCAACGGCTGTGCAGACCTCATGGGACAGCGCCATCGGGTCGGCGATCAACTCTTCGAAGCGCACGACAGCGGCATGAGGCTTCACCTGGGCAAAGCCCACGGTGTTCAAGTAACTCCAGTGATGTGCGCAGCGGGCCAGTAGAGGCTTCGCGAGCCAGTCCTCCCAA